>JBCDMB010000011.1 GCA_038744685.1 Verrucomicrobiota bacterium | reverse complement strand
TCGAGCTGAAAAAGAGATGTTCCAGGGCAAAATTCGGCTTTCGATCCAAGGCGAATCGAGATTCGTTGAGGTGAGAAAACGGATTTTGCGCCAAATCAGCTCGAATCCAGCCACGGGAGTGAATTTGTCCACATGGCCTAGACACGGCCTCCAGTGAGACCAGAGCTAGAGGCCGATTGGTAAGGATAGCTCAAAGCCTTCAATTTCTAACATGAGTGAAACAAGGATGGCTACCAGACGGCTCTGTTTGAGTAGGGATTACCCAATGGAATGAATTGTACCCGAATTTTTGGAGGTTGTTGGTAGGTATCTTGTCTTGTGTGGTCGCTCGCTACCGCTTCCCAGAGATGATGGAGCGGAATTTTTCCGTAAATGCGGACTTGGCAAAGCGAGGGCAAACATTTTTTTGTGTTCTAGAGTATAGCAGCATGTTTCGGCGACTGACCATTACAGACTCTTAAAGAATTTTTTTTCATGAAAATCACCGCAATAACAACAGGCCTCGGGCTCTTGTTTGCCTCGACTTCATTTGCTGTTATTGAGCTGCGGATCAATCCAAACGAAGAGACCTTCGCTTTTTTTGGCTCCGACGAGGGGAATATGATACCTTTCTCCTTCAGTGGCGGTGGGAATGGTGCGGTCGTCCAGTTTCGGATTGATGGTCTTCCAAGTCCTCCCACTCAGGACTCTACTATTCTCATATATAATGACGACCTTACCTTTACGACTTCTCCTGTCGGAACGACCCCGGGATCGAATTTTCCTGACGGTAGAGATGCGGCCATAAATGTGACTAACAGTGGAGGCGTAGCTCGGGTAATTGTAAGCTTTTACGCTGAAGGAGTCTTTACCATTCCGAACAGAAATCCCGTTACGATTACTACATTAGGTGCGGAACGGTCCTATGCCGGTTTCTCGTCCGTCGAGAAGGAAATTTTTGAGAGCACGATAGGTATCGACATTCCTCTGACACCAGGTTTTGGCACAGGGTATGACCCGATCAGCGTTGTAGCGGTTCCTGAACCGGAAGCCATCTACTTTTCCGTAATTGGTGTGATTGCTTTTGGACTGGCAGTTATGCGCCGCCGAAGGAAGTCGTAAGCGACTCTCATCCGAATTAGGCGATGGGGGTCCAAGATGTCGCAAGGATCCAGGCGCTGCATCTATGGCGAGGCAGGGAATAAGCCTTCCGCTTAACATCCCCAACCATACAGGGACGCCGTCTCAACCTGCCTGAGCTAGGGATAGGTCGGTGTCCGCAATGCCTGGCAATTCAGACAGCCGAACGGTCCGCGAGACGCGGACCCTCCAGCGACTCTTTAGTTGAAACAGCGAATTGGCTGCTCAATGGTCTTTTTAGGGCACTTCGATGCTCAGCAGGCACTGTGTATAGAGGTTGTCCGTATGAACCTATATTCCGCAGTTGAACCACTGATTGACACTGATAAAAATTGATGATGAAGCAGTTATGAAAAATCCGCGCTTCACCCATTGGGGGTAGGGCAAAAATTCTCAACCTTCCGATTATCAGTGTCCATCGGTGTTCATCAGTGGTTGAATTGATTTTTCTAGGATGAACTGAAGATCGAGGTCGAAATCGGGTTTCGTGCCCTAAATGAAATGACAAGTGGGCAGATGAAGCCTTCGATTTCGATAGCGATTTGGATTTCGATTTCGACCATCGATATCTGGACTTTTGTTGGACAAATTCTTCTTCAAATCGTCAAAAGTTCCTATTTACTCGTTATAAGAATACTATCTTCGCCATCGAAGAGGTGTGGATGAAAGTGAAAGCCCGTTTTTTTCGTCATGATTTGTTCCTGAAAGGGTTGCTCCTTTTGAACATCCTGGCGCTGCTGGTCGTATTTCTAGTGTCTTGGCAACGAGATCATGAAAAGGCATTGCGGGAGAACGAAGAGCAGCAACAAACCGCCCAGACTGCCTTGTTGAAAGCGCCAAATCTGGGTTCGCTTGCTCTACCTGCCGGAGCAAGGCCTTATCTCATGGAGCCACGGGCCGAGAATCTTATCGAAGGAGAATACTGGATCCAATTGGAACTGAACCGGGAATGTACCCCCGAGTTGATTGCCCTTGTGCCCAGATACAATTCTCTCGGCCAGCCGGAAGACTTTCCACAGCGATTTCGGCTTTCACTATCCATGGACGCCCATTTTGAGAATGAGACGATCCTTTTTGATTCATCTGAGGAATTGTATCGCCCGGACCCTCGCAGTATTCCGGTTTTCGATAATCCTCAACAAGCCTCATGCAGGTATCTGCGCCTGACGATTCTACCTCTTGATCCATCGATTCAGGTCCCCGATCTAGGCTACAATGAACTCATCAATATCCGCTGTAGCTTATCGGAGATCCAAGTCTTTTTCGGGGAGCAAAACTTGGCTTTGCTCGCACCTGTGAGTTCATCACTCCGACAACTGAAACATGATCCCTTTCCTGCAAAACACCTTACGGATGGGTGGACTCCGTTGGGTCCGTGGGTGGATGAGAGCATAGCTAGCCTGACGGAAGGCTATCATTCTCTTCACACTCCAGTCGAAAAAAAACGGCCAGGGGACTACTGGGTGCAGATCGATCTCGGCCGAGTGGAACCGATTGATGAGATTCGCATCTATCCCGTTTTGCCCAGAGCTTTTAACGAAGAAGAAGGCTATGGCTTGCCCCATGACTACCGTGTAGAGCTTTCCGACACAGCCGATTTTGAGAATCCGGTAATATTGCCTGGTCCTTTCGGGAAAGGGTTTGTCCGCCCGACCCGCCAAACGATCTCCATAAGTGGCGATTCGCAATCAGCGCGCTACATCCGCTTTGTTGCGGAAACCCTCCGCGAGAACCGGTGGGGTGCGACCTTCTTTTGTATCGCCGAAATAGAGGTCATCAGCAATGGACGTAATCTCGCAAAGGACCAACCCGTTCGCGCCGCCAATACACTCTCCCAACATCTTTATCAGAAAGCTTGGACGGATGCCGAAGAAACCCTCCAAAGACAAGGCGTGGACTCTCCCACTGATGAAGAGATCCACGCTTTGGTACGGGCGGACATTGATCAAAAATTCGAGGACGGGATCGTGGCCTACTGGATCGACCAGGCACTCGTCGATGGTTTTGGAAGCCGGCACGCCATGATTTCACCGATTGAATGGTATCGCGACTTACAAGAAGGTGCAGAGCTTCAAGCGCAAATCGAATGGTTGGCCGACCAGCGCCAGGTTTTGCTGAAGGCACAGAGCCAATCCCAGAGTCACCAGGTCGTCCTCTCCGCGAGTCTGGGAGCTCTGTTGCTTTTACTCTCGGGGTTGACTTTTCGAGCATCCTACAAGCGCAGAAAAGAATCTCTCCACGAAGAACTTGCCCAGGATTTGCATGATGAACTCGCAAGCGAGCTGGCTAACATTGCACTTCTGAGTGAGCTGGCCTCCTCTCAACTCAAGGCCAACCCGCAGGATCAACTCGGCCACGAACAACTGGATCGCCTGCGCAGTGGTGCCCAGCTCTCGTCGACGACCATTCGTGAACTCATCTTTCGAACCCAGCACTCTAGTTATGAGTTTGCGAAAGTCGCACAAGTCCTTGAGGAAATCGCCCACCGCCGCTTAACTCCACTGCACATCGACTATCAGCAAAGTGAACAAACCTCTCTCGACACATCAGTGAGAATCTCGGGCAAGAATGTGAGGGCGATCCTCCTCACCTTTAAAGAACTCCTCACAAACATCACGACCCACACCTCTGCCACTCAAGTGGTGGTTCGCCTAAAAGCGAGCAGGCTACAGATTCAGCTCTCCGTAGAGGACAACGGCAAAGGCTTCCCGGTCGAAATGAGCGAATCGAATGGCCTGAACGGACACGGTCTCGACTCGCTTCGCAAACGCGCGAAGAAGAACCGAGGCACGTTCACCATCGAAACGATCTGCGACGCAAAGGGATCGCCCGCTGGTTGCGAGGCCATCCTGACTCTTCCCACCTAGTTTTTCGTGATGACCTCCACTCCCTACAGCTTTCCGATTGGCGAAGAGAAACTTTGTATCTGGATACTGGAAGACAACACCGAGCTGCGCCAGACACTTCAGAGCATTTTCTCCCAAGCGGCCGACATGACTTGTCCAGGCCTTTTTTCTACGGTTGAAGAGCTACTTTCGGCTCTTAACCGGGAAACCTATCCGTCTCCTCACGTGCTTATTTTGGATCTCGCACTTCCCACGGTTCATGGCCTTGAAGCTATACCCGTCCTCAAAGAGGAATTTCCCTCCGTTCGCATCCTCGTCTACACCGTCAGCGGCGAAAACCATGCCGTAAAGCGGGCGATCGAGGCCGGAGCAGACGGCTATCTACTCAAGGATATCGGGATAGAAAAAATGCTCTCGCACGTGCGGGAAACCGCCCGCGGGGACTCGCCCCTTTCTCCTCAGGTGGCTCGCCATATCCTCGGATCCTGTCAAAAAGAATCTCTCTCAACAAGAGAGTCTCCGGTTCCGCACAGTCTTACTCCGGTCGAGCTTCAGATTCTGCGCCTTTTGGCTAGTGGCATGCTCAAAAAGGAAATCTCCGGTTCCCTTGGTATTTCATACCACCAAGTTGATTACTCGATGCGCCAAATCTTCGTTAAACTCCGCGTCGCAAATGTTCAGGGTGCGGTTGGGATCGCCCTCCGCTCAGGTTGGATCAAATAGAAACCTCTCCGAACCTCGCTTCGATTTCAAATTTCAAATCTGCGATTTCAAATGCCTTGGGGGGACTAGTCTCGCCTACGGCGACGCATCAGTGCCATCCCAAACCCCAGGCATCCTAGGATCGCAGCGTAGATCGACGGCTCGGGGATAAGCGTGGCGGTCAGCGTGGCGGCGGGACCGAAGAAGTCCTCTCCGAAGATGAAGTCTGAGTTCAGATCGAAGCTGAACTCAGACCCGTCGGCCAGAAAGCCCGAGAGAGTCGCGTCGCGGTCGGTGATGGTGAAGGCCTCGTTGGGCACCATTGTGTCGAGCAGGACGCCGTCGAGCAGGAAGACAATCCCGAACAGATTGATCTGACTGTCGTCGAGGGCCGAAAACCCGTCGCCGATCTCACCGCCAAAGATATTCACGACGCTGCCGCCAAGGGCGGAGAAATTGGACCCCACGGTGCCGCCGGAGATGTTGACCTCGCTGCGTTCCAGGGCGTTGAGACCTGCGCCAACGAAGCCGCCGCTGATGTTGACCCGGCTGCCGGCCATGACGGTGAGGTTACTGCCGACGGTGCCTCCAGAGATGTTGACTTCGCTGAGCGGGTGGGCATCAAAATTGTCGCCGACGGTGCCGCCACTGATGTTGATCAGGCTGCCGTTAAACGCGTCGAAGTCGTTGCCGACGGTGCCGCCGGAGATGTTGATCTCGGTGCCGGCGTAAGCGTTGAAGTTGTTGCCGACGGTGCCTCCCGTGATGTTCACCTCGCTGCCGGACAGCGCGACGAAGTCGGCCGCCACGGTGCCGCCGTCGGCGACGTTGAGCTGGACGGTGGTTGACGCGTCGCTGGTGGCGTCGCCGATCGAATTGCGGATGAACGTGCCGAAGTTGCTCTGTTGGTCGCTGAAAGAAGCGCCGATCGAGGTCTGGGCCCCGGGGGCGTCGGACACGTGGATCACTTCATCAAACAAAGACGCCGACGACGTCCCGGGATCAAACACCCCGTCGGGGTCTGCGGTGAGCGTCCCGGGGTCGATCACTGCGGCGAAAACGAAGGCCTCGTTACCGACCCTCCCGGGGTCGATATTGGAAAAGTTAACCGGCTGTGCCCCCAGGTCTTCGGTGGTAAATCCGCCGAAGGCGATTCGGTCGAGGTCACCCTGGGTGAAGCTCATGCTGGCAGGTCGACCTGTATAGTTGATATAGAATCCGGAGGAGGTCTCGGTCGACGACAGCAATGCAGTTCCCATAATATTAGCTATGGGATTTGTCGCGAAATCGCTATTGAAGCTGGTGTCAAATGGCAAGAGATTTGCCCGGCCACCGTTGACCGGATCGATCGGTTGTTCGAAACCGAGGTAGCCAGTGGCGGTGATGAAAACTGAAAAACCACCGTCGACTCCGAGTACTCTTACTCCTCCCAGAGTAACGAAACTAAATGCATCAACGACTCTACCACCCGTATTAGACGAAAAAGTGACTTCGGTCTCCCCGGTGGAGGCGTTTGGGCTGACCTGAAATAATGGCAGCGAATCTCCGTCTTGCATGATCGACATAACCAAGTTTGACCGCTCGCCGGTTTGCACATTGAGGTCGGCGGTAAATACCAACTCTATCGACTCGCGGGGCGTCCCTGGAGGGTCCAGATCTGCCCCTCCAAAGCCGAAACTCGCGTCTTCGCCGTAAATGAACCTTGCGCCTCGTATGAAGGGGTTGCTGTCGTCTCTGGTCTCGAAGAAGGGCAGGTAAGCGTTGTCCGTCGTCACGATACGGAAGACCTGGCCGTGGGCGGGAATGGCCGCCGCGGCGAGCAGGGCCAGAGCGGAGATGTAAAGTTTGGGAGTGATCTTCATGGGTTCGTTTCTCTAGCGAAAATGAGGGTCGTCGGTCCGTGTTGCGGTGTCTACGGCCCGCGGTCAGGCCCGGTGATTACTAGCACTCGGTTGTCATAAATCTTCAATCGCTCTTGATCCGATTGTGAGGTGTTGGTTGAAACCCCGCACCCTTAGACCTCGCCTCTAGATGGGCAAACACGTATCTACGGAAAATTCAGTGATTTCGGTATAAGAGCAGGACTCTCCGTTTCTCGCATAAAGAACTAACGCGAACGCCAATCTACTCGAAATTGAAACCGATGTACACGGCTTTCTCTTCTGGGTCGTGTCCTAAGGTACAATAAAATCCACCGGGTAAGTGCACCGACTCTCAGTGAGAGACCACCTTCCTCATTCGTTCTTCGAGCGTCGGTCCTTCGACTTGCTCAGGGCGGTGAGTGTATCGAACCGCCGGCTAAGTCGAGTCGCGGACATGCCCTGTGGTCTAAGCGTCGGAGCGGTCGTACGGCCAAAACGATGCGCATGGAACGGAGCCCGTCGCTCCCACAATACCACTCACCTTTGATTGCGCCCGATGCAGAGTGCTCGGAAGGTTCAGCCTAGTGTTTGATGCTGATCTTTTATACTAAGAGTGGTCTGCTTACTATGGAGCATCGCAAGAAATCTTCCCTTCCACTCCCGGAAGCCTGGCATGAAGAAAGCATCCAGTTTCTCACTGGGCATTGCTTGGCGGGCACCGAGTCGGAGTAGGTGCTCCTCAAGGGTTACGCTGGCGCCGCAGTAATGGGTAAAGCAGGAATCCCCCAGCCCGACCATGGAATACACGAGGTGATCCAGCGGTTTTTCCCGACTGGCGAGCTGTTGGAAAAACGGATCAGAATCCGGAGGCGGATCTCCTTCGCCCCAAGTGCTGATGAGCCAGACGGTGAATTGCATCTCGTCTAGCTGATCGGCTGTCAAGTCGGAGAGATTGGTCTTTTGCGCGTCAAATCCTTCTCCGTTGAGTTCCTGTTCCAGTTTCTTTGCCAGCCGCCGGGAGTTCCCGTTTCCCGTTGCGTAGAGAATGTGGATCGGGGATTTCATTTTTGAGGACCTTCCATCGAGATTCCCGAATAGTTGGTGTAGCCGAGGATGTTGGAAGGCCAGTTTTTGACTCTGGGAGAAATCAGGTAGGCACGGTTGTAAAAGAAGATCGGGATCAGCGGCAGTTCCTCAAGTAGGATCTCCTCGGCATCTGCCAAGAGTTGATATCGCTTTTTCCCGGAAGGTAACTTTCCTGCCTCCGCCATTAGTCGATCGAACTCCGGATTGCTCCACCCACTGAAGTTGTTGGTCGATTCAGTGGTCCATAAGCCTAAAAAGGTATCTGGATCGAGATAGTCTCCCAACCATCCAGCACGAGCGATTTTGAAATCACGGTTGGTCCGGTCGGCAAGGTAGGTTTTCCATTCCTTGTTGACCAAGGTGATCGTGATGCCGAGGCGTTCTTTCCAGAAGGACTGAATCGCCTCAGCGATGGGTCGATGGGTCTCCGAGGTGTTGAAGAGGAACTCGATCGGCGGTAACGGATTGTCTGGTCCGTAACCCGCTTCTGCCAAAAGTGCCTTCGCATGAATCACATCTTCTTCAATGACTGACGGTGACTCGTAGGCACCAATTCCGACTGGTGTAAAATGGCGTGCCGGTCTCTCGCCTCGGCGGCGGATATCCCGACTGATCGCGGTCCGGTCGATGGTAAGGCTAAGTGCTTCTCTCACGCGGGGATCGTTGAGTGGCGGCTCAAGCGTGTTGAGGAGTAGGTAGTAGACGCCGAGATCCGGTTCAACTGAGAGCACTTCGGGACTATCGCTTTCGAGGTAGTATTGAATTCTCTGGGGAGAAACGATTGAGGTGATGTCGATCAGGTCGTCGAGGAAGGCGCGCTCTTCGGTGAAGATATTGGGGATGGGAAAGAAAACGATCTCATCGAGAGGGAAATTCTCTTCAACCGGGTAAAATGGATTCCGGTCCACCGAAAGGTAGTCGTTGAGTTTCCATTTGGCCAAGCGGTAAGGCCCATTGGAGACGAGGTTCCCGGGCTTCGCCCACTCGGCATTTCGCGAGGTCCATTCTCCGAACGTTTCAATACTTTTCCGATGGACGGGAAACCATGCCGGATTCACAAGAAGCGAAAGAAAAAAGGGCGTCGGTGCTTTGAGGGTAATTTTCAAAGTGTGTTCATCGGGAGCTTCAACTCCAACAAGATCAAAATCCGAGATTTCTCCCTCAAAATATTCCTTCGCGTTCAATAGAACAAAAAGCTGGGATGCGTATCCCGCTCCGAGTTCGACAGTGAGAATTCGCTGAATGCTGTCTTTGAAATCATCCGCGACAACCGGATCCCCGTTGGACCACTTTCGGTCGGGTGCGAGAAAGAATTCATATTGAGTGCCGTCTGCCGAAACTACCCATTCTCTTGCCGCGGCCGGAATGGGTTCGAGGGTGACGGGATCGAGGGCTACCAGACCTTCGAAGAGAGCGCGAACGACGCGACTTTCCGGAACACCAGTGATGACATGAGGGTCTAGACTCTGGAGTTCGGAACCATTGCCCCGGCGGAGAATTTGTTTGGTCTCGCTTGAATCTAAGGATCCTTGGTCGCAAGAACAAAGAAAGGACGATGCCAGTGCCAGAACGAGTAGGCGGAAAAAAGGTCTTTTGTGAAACGAACTTCGGCGTTTCTCCTCGTCGGCAAGATGGTTGGCTGGCCACATGGTGCGTTAAGCACCGACGAGAGCATAGTCCGTAACCCGGGCGACCTGTTTCTCAGGAATATTGCCACGAATCAGCACGCCTTCATCGCGGTAGGACTCTTTGTTGACTGCGCCAATCTCGTGCAAGAAGTGAATGAGGTCATACCGGCTATGCGGGATAAGAAGTTTCATCGAGCGGATTCCCGATTGCACGAGATCGACCATCTTTTCCTTCAATGCCTGCAGTCCCTCTCCTGTCCGGGCACTCACAAAAAATGCGTCGGGGTATCGACTTCTCCAATACGAAATGACTGAGGGATCATCGGTGCCGTCAACCTTGTTGAAGACAAGCACTGTTGGCTTGTCGATCGCCTCAAGCTCCTTCAGGACGGCTTCGGTTGTTTCTCGGTGCTCGTCAAGTTCCTCGCTCCGGATGTCGAGCACGTGAAGCAGAAAATCCGACACCACGGCCTCTTCCAGAGTAGCCTTGAATGCTTCAACGAGACGGTGCGGCAGGTTGCGGACAAATCCAACCGTATCGGTAAGGACGAGGTTCTGCCCATTCGGCAGAGACATTTTACGACTTGTCGGATCGAGGGTCGCAAAGAGCTTGTCTTCAGCCAAGACGTGAGAATCGGTGAGGGCGTTCAGAAGAGAGGATTTTCCAGCGTTCGTGTAGCCCACAATAGCCCCGGTTGGCACCGGAACGGATCGACGGCGTTTTCGCTGAGTTTCCCGGTGGCGCCGGACGTCACCCAACTGGACGCGTAGCTTTTGAATCCGCTTGCGAACCAATCTTTGGTCGACCTCAAGTTGAGTTTCCCCTTCGCCCCGTTGCATGACTCCGCCCCTTTGCCGGCCGAGGTGAGTCCACGCTCTTCGAAGGCGAGGCAGACTGTATTCCATGCGAGCCAGCTCAATCTGAAGACGGGCTTCTTTGGTAGATGCCCGCTCACCAAAGATGTCGAGGATGATTTCCTGACGATCAATGACGAGAAACTTGTCAGCGGTTTTTTCCCAGTTGCGCTGCTGCGATGGCGAGAGCTCTTGATCAAAGATAATTACGTCACAGCCGAGAAGGCGAGCCTCGGCAATGACTTCTTCCGCCTTGCCGCTTCCAATGAGGAGTTTTGGGTGAGGGCGGGTCAGATGGATGATCGCCTTCCCTCCAATTTCTATCCCGAGAGTGGTGACCAGCCCGTCCAATTCTTCGAGGAGTAAATTGGTATGCTCGTCAGTCTGAGAGGGGGAGGTGATGCCTACAAGGAAGGCGCGTTCAACGAGTTTTGGTTTCTCCCTGACTTCTATCACTTGGGAGCAGACTAGCATTTCTCCCGCCTTCCGCAATGGAAAATTGCTCTGGGGTGACGGGCTGGGGGTGGGGTCTCAATAGGTGTCAGGATTCGGTAAAAAGAGAGATGGAAGGCGCTTGTCCTCAAGCGCTGAGCGTCTCGATCGCTGATTCCGTTGGCCAAGGAGAGCTTCTACGAGATCTGGGGTTATCCTCGATACTCCTAGGCTAAGGCGAAAGGCACTCGAACTCGTAATCGTAATCCTACACGTAATCGTAATCGATTTGATGTAGGCTCCTGCAGATCAACGGTTTCGATTATGATTACGAGCACGATTAAGATGGAGGGATAGCGCCCCCCTGAGGACAGCAGCCCTCCAAGAAATGAAACCGATCGAAATCCATCTCTTCAGACAAAGGGCGCTTTGTTCCCTTGTCTAAACGTCCGAAGGAGCGTATGCCCGAGGGGAACGTGGGAAAGGAAAGAGAGTTTTGGAGTCAGACTAGGCCTTGCAACCGGAACGGTCGGGACGGTTTTCTCTGCGACAACGCCAGATGAGGGCTTTTCCCAATTGGTTACGTCTCCGTTTTAACGATGCCCAGAGATACCTGATCCTCTGCGGGATTGCTGGGTTGATTTGTGGGTTGGTTGCCGTCGGCTTTCACTTTGCCATAGAGTGGGTGTTTCACGGCGTCCTCGCCCTGCGCGAAAACTTTGGGGAGGGAACTGCTTTCTTGGTTCTCCTATTTTCGCCGGCCATTGGAGGACTGTTTGCCGGAATCATCGTAACCTACATCGCCCCGCAGGCGGTAGGCAGTGGTATTCCGCAGGTGAAACAGGCCTACCACAATGACTTTGGCACGATCCGTTTGCGCGATGGAGTCTGGCGGTTTATCGCAGGTACGATTTCGATCGGCTCAGGCAACAGTCTCGGGCGCGAAGGTCCTACGGTTCATATCTGTAGTGCGGTAGCATCGGCCCTTGGGCGTTACTTCGGTTTAGCACGCAGGCGGATTCAGGCGATGGTTCCGGTCGGTATGGGCGCAGGGATAGCCGCCGCATTCAATACCCCGATATCGGCAATCACCTTCGTTTTTGAGGAGTTGTTGGGGGACTTTAGTAGCAAGGCTCTGGGAGCAATCCTCGTGGCGGTTGTGGTGTCGGCTGTCGTGTCTCGCACCCTACTGGGAGAGCATCCTATATTTAACGTAGGTGGCTTAGATGATTTTCAGCTTTCTTGGTGGATGTTGATGTGTATCCCCCTTGGTATTGCTGCCGCGTTTCTTGGGCACGCCTTTTTAGAGATACTGCTAAGGGTCCGGGGAAGGATGAGGGATGCGAAGCGATTCCCGAGGATCCTTCGTCCAGTTTGTGGAGGTTTGATCGTTGGGATTATTGGTTCAACGATCCTGATCCTAACTGGCCGTCTAGGGGTTTTCAGTATCGGCTATGAGGATCTTGAGGGATCACTTCAGGGAATCCTTACGTGGGAAATTCTCCTTCTCCTCTTTTTTGGTAAGCTGGTGGCCACGGCGCTTTGTTATGCGATGGGAGGAAGTGGTGGCCTTTTTGCGCCGACACTCTTTCTCGGAGTTATGCTCGGAGGTGCTTTTGGTACCGGTGCGGTTGAGGTGTTCAACTTGGAATTCTATGTAGCGGCAGGGTGTGCATTTCTGGGGATGGGAGCTTTTTTTGCGGCGGTGATTCGGTGTCCGCTGACGTCTATTCTGATCGTTTTTGAGATGACGCAGAATTACTCGCTCATTCTTCCGCTGATGGTGGGGAATTTGATCGCTTATCTGATATCTACCCGTCTGAGGGCAGTGCCTATATACGACGCGCTCCTGATCCAGGACCAGGTGAGCTTGAAACGCATGCCATCGTACCAAGGGGAGCAGGATTGGCGTAACCTACCAGTTTCGACGATCATGACGCACGACCCGGTTTTTCTGCGGAATGCGGATGCGTTGCAGTCGGCCTATCAGGAGGCTGGAGAACATCAGCATCACGCCTACCCGGTTCTAGGGGAGGCGGAAGAGCTAGTCGGGGTGATTACCCATCATGAGATCGGAGAGGCTCTCGACCATGGGGAAGAACGCACTATTTCTGATCTTTTGAAGGAAAAACGGATCGTTTCGGTTTTTCCGGACCACTCGATCCGTGATGTAGCGAATACCTTGGTGGTCGAGGATGTGATGCAGGTCCCGGTTGTGTCGCGAAAAAACCCAACCAAACTGCTCGGGATCGTCACTTTGCACGATGTCGCCAGGCAACAGAATGCGATCGATAATTCCCTCGCGAGGTGAGATCGTCCCTAGCGCGAACTCCTCTCAAAGACGAAGACCAGCCGTTTATCGATCCAGCAGGTTCCCTGCATCCCTTTTTCGAAGTTTTCCGTTGGCGGTTGGAAAGCATGGTAAGTCTGCAAGGCCGAAGGATCTTTGTCCGAAGCGAACTCGACCACTCGTTTGCCGCCGACTATCCGTGATTCGATGATGGTCGTCGCAAAAGAATGGAACAGGGCCGCATCTTCTCCAGGCTCTTGAAATTGGAACGCCTGATGGCGAACAACGATTTCGACAGGACCATCGGATAAGTCTTGGGAAACAGTCCATTCGCCCAACGGACTGACTAGGGTTCCCTTTTTCGAATGACCTTCTACTGAAGTCGTTTCCCCAAAAAAACGGGCGGAAAAGGCAGTCGAGGGTGAGAAGAAGAAATCTTCGGGCGTGCCGGTCTGAACAATCTCCCCGTGGTCGAGCAGGAGAATCCGGTCTGCGAGGTGAGACGCTTCTTCACCATCATGGGTGACCAGAAGAGTGGCCGTGTTTTCGTTTTTCAATACCTGTCTGGTTTCTTCGCGAATAGCGAAGCGAAGGGTGGTGTCGAGGTTTGAGAATGGCTCATCCATCAGCATCACCGAAGGCTTGATCGCAAGGGCTCTGGCAAGCGCTACTCGCTGTTGTTGACCGCCGCTGAGGGTATGCGGATAGCGGTCTTTGAGAGCGCCCAGTCCCACAAGGCCGAGCACTTCTTCGACACGCTTCTGTCTCTCGGAGGGTGTAGCGGATGAGAGACCAAAAGCGACGTTCTTTCCGACAGTCAGGTGGGGAAAAAGCGCGTAGTCCTGAAAGACCAGCGAAATGGACCGGTCTTCCGGTGGAGAGACATGGGCACTATCGGCAACGAGTAGGTCGTTGAGATAGATCTCGCCCGACTCCGGAGCCTCCAATCCGCTGGCCAAGCGAAGAAGGGTCGTCTTTCCACAACCGGATGGACCGAGTAGGCAAATGATCTCACCGGTTTTCACCTCAAAGGAAACCTCGTTTACACTGCGTGGTTTTCCGTAGCGGTGGCAGACCTTCTCGAAGCGAAGGGCGGTTTTCCGGGTAACGTCCGTCTTCATGCCAAAGTGAAACCCCGGATGGAAACTCCTTGCTGGAAAAATGGCGAGAGCGATTTCTGCCAGCCAGTTGAGTTGACTGCCGTCACTCCGCTGCAGTCATTGGAGCGTGCCGGGTGCGGGTCATCATGCGGCTGAGGATTATGACAGGTGCGAGCCCAAAAAGAACGATGAGAAGGGCGGGAGCTGCGGTTTCGGCAAACCGTTCGTCTGAGGCTAAGTGATAAATCCGTACGGCAAGGGTATCGAAGTTGAACGGGCGAATGATTAGAGTCGCTGGTAGTTCTTTCAAGACTTCAACGAAAACGAGAAGAACGGCTGCAAGAGTGCTCGCGCGAATTAAAGGGAAGTGAATGCGGGCCAACAGGGTGATCGGGCCGGCGCGGAGAGTTTTCCCCGCGTCATCGAATGACTTGGGTATCCTCGTGAGTCCGGAATCAACGGTATGGACAGAGAGGGTTAGGAATCTTGTTAGATACGCAAAAATAAGGGCAGCAATACTTCCGCTCAGAAGAAACGAATCGGGCAGGAAGGCCCGACTGCTCTGGTCGGTCCAGCCAAGGACAAGGAGAACGCCGACCGCAACCACCGATCCCGGAATGGCATAACCCAGAGAGGCAACCCGCGCAGAGGCACCGGAGATGACGCCCGGACACACACGGGTGTTGTAACTGAGGAGCAAGGCAAAGAGCAGCGCGATTGGCGAGGTGATCGCGGCTAGGATGGTACTGTGCCAGGCCCACTGAAGAGACTCGTTCAGTGAAGAGAAAAATCCTGCTCCGATCGCAGCTTCGATCAGGATCGCAACCGGAATCAGGAAACCGATTCCAACCGGGAGAAAGCAGGCAAGAACCGCGAAGACTTTTCCACTTTTTCCGAGAGTCCAACGTGGCATCACCTGACGGCTTTTTGTCGCTTGGAAAAACTTCCTTCTACCTCGGCTTAGTCTCTCAAGAAGGACCACCAAAAGAATGACCGCAAGTAGTCCGGCAGCGAGTTGAGAAGCGGCGACTCGGGATCCTAGGTTGAACCAGGTCCGATAAATTCCGGTGGTAAACGTATCGACGGCGAGATACTCAACGGCTCCGTAGTCTGCGAGTGCTTCCATGATCACCAAGGCACATCCTGCCGCCAAAGCTGGTCTCGATAAGGGAAGAGCAACCCGAAAAAAGGTTTGTCGTCGGGACTTCCCCATCGTCCTCGCTGCATCCAGTAGGGAGGTTGACTGTTCGAGAAAGGAGGCTCTACAAAGCAGGTAAACGTAGGGGTAGAGAACGAAGGAAAAGAGTATGATTGCACCGCCAAGTGATCGAATATCCGGAAACCAGTATTCCCTTGGTCCGAGACCGGTCCACGATCGAAAGAGATCCTGAACGGGTCCGCTGAAATCGAGAAAATCCGTGTAGGTGTAAGCGATGAGGTAGGTGGGCATCGCGAGGGGCAGGAGGAGAAGCCATTCGAACCAACGGCGACCCGGAAACTGATAGAGCGTGACCAGCCAAGCACAGACGGCACCGATCAAACCTGCTCCCAATGCGGATCCAACAGCGAGACCGAGGCTATTGATGATGTAGCGTGAAAGAACGGTTTCCCGCAGGTGTGCCCAGGTTCCATCCGATCCTTGCAGAGGGCTTGCAGCTATCACCAAGACCGGCGCTGCGATGAACCCAGCGACTAGGATCCCGATGAAGAGGAGAAGCCGTTTGGAAAGCGACTCTCCAAGAATCGACTTTCGCCTATCTTCTACGGCGAACGGTGGTGGAGGAGGTGCTGACGTGGATTCTGCCGCAGAAGACTCCATCTTGGGACCAGGCCCCCGATCAACGCCATCCGACTCGGTCAAAAATACGGATAGCCTCTGGATTGTTCCCGCCGATTACCGAGGAAGGCTGATTGTTCTCTTCGAAGACATAGGCTTCCAGAATTTCCGGGGATTTGGCGTTCGGATTTACGGGAAACTCTGCATTGCCGGAAGCGAGGATCTCCTGAGCTTCAGGCGACGCAAGGAATTCCAGGAACTGGACGGCTTCGTCGGGGTTGGGTCCTCCTTTAACGAGCCCTCCTCCACTGATATTTACGTGTGTCCCACCCTCTCCCTGATTGGGAAAAAAGATGCCAACCTTCTCGGTGACCTCCTGGTCGGCGGGATCGTCTGAAAGAAGGAGGCGAACAAAGTAGTAGTGGTTTGCAACGGCAACATCTCCCTGACCGGCAGCAACCGCACGAATCTGGCCCGTATCGTTGGACTGTGGCGTCCGGGCGAAGTTCTCGACCATGCCCGCGGCCCATTCCTCTGCAGCTTCTTCCCCTTCCTCGGCGATCAGCATTCCCAGGAGAGACTGGTTGTACACGTTCGAGGAACTGCGGATCAGAATCCGATCATTCCATTCTGGGGTAATTAACGCCTGGTAGGTGGAAAGGTCTTCGGGGTCTACACGGTCTTTGGCGTAAAACAGGACCCGCGCGCGTTTGGTGAGACCGAACCAAAGGTTGTCCGGATGGCGAAACTCTGCAGGCACTTCCGCGAGGATCACCTCGGACTCCACCGGTACAAACACACCGTCTTCCTCAGCTGCCCAGAGCCGACCCGCATCTACCGTGATGAAAACGTCTGCGGGAGACTGATCGCCCTCCGCCTTGATCCGTTCCAACAACGCGTCCCCCGACCCGTCGACAACATTGACCTTGATCCCAGTCTTTTCCTCGAATCGGTCATACAACTCCTGGTCTCCCGGATAATGTCGTGCGGTGTAGAGATTGACTTCGGCAGCGTTTAGAACAGCGGCAACAAAAAGAAGGAACACAAAAGGGAGTTTCATAGGAGTAAGACCCAGTCTCATTATGAGGAATTTGTCAATTCGGATAGGTGTAGCAGATTCGATTTTCGACCCCATGAAACGGTTTTGTTTCCAAAAAGACCTTTGGGCAGCCAATTTGCTGTTCCAACCAAAGAGTCCCTGGAGGGCCCGCGTCTCGCGGACCGTTTGGTTATCTGAATTGCCAAGCGTTTTGGACGCCGACCTGTCACGAGCTCAGCCGAGTCGAGACGCCGACCCTCCACGGTTGGGGATGTCAATCTGTAGATTAACTCGCTGACACCACACTAGATCAGTTTTCAGTTTAACGGCCTTCCGTCGAACTCTAGGTATAAAATTTTCGCACGAGCCCGACTTGGGAGTTCACGCTAAAGTGGCGATATATTTCCTTCGTGTAGCCAGCCACCGTGCTTTCGCTGATTCCTATGCGATTGGCAATGGCCTTGCGGCTGAGGCCGTCGAGCAAAAGGTTAAGAACCATACGCTGGCGGGGGAAGAGGTGTGGCACGGTTGCGCCGCGATCTTCCGGCCAGCCGCTGAGATGAAGCCACGGCACTTCAGTCAGGACAATATGCGCGATTTGCTTCTCTCTCTCACTAAAAGAGCGATCGCTAAACTGCCGGTAAACGGCGATACAGCTGACCGAGGTATCATCGATCGGGTGCCCGCTCAACATCATTGAGCGGACGTTAGCCTCTTCCCAGAAGCGTTGAAGAGACTGGCTATCACAAAGACCCTTCAGGTCGATCTCATCACGTAACATGGTGATCGATTCTTGTGAACCGACTTCCCGGTAGAACGCCTCTGCGATGCCACGAATCTGAGGGTGCTCAATGAGGGTGAGCAGACGAGAAAAGCGCTCTTCGTCAAAGCCGCCATGAAGGAACCGGAAAAAGCTCTGCATCTGATGAGGCGCCAACCGAGTGCCGAGCGACCATGCCCAGGCGTCCGCTTGGATGAGCTCACACAGACCATCCATAAGGTGGCGCTTCTTATCAGAGTGGCTACCCTCCACGGCCGCTACCTCTCCGAGAAGCCTGACCATGGCGCGTGCATCATCTTCCGAGATCACCCGTTTTTTCATCGACTAAATGTCCGTTTTGGATCGTTTGACGAAAACATAAGCGGTGGGTCTTCTCTAGCAAATGAAAGGTTTCTGATCGTTAACCCCACACTTGTGGGGGTGGCCAAAGAATAGCGGATAGGCTATCCTGAAAGTGAGTCGATTCGTTAGACATTAATTTCGAACTCACACAACTCAACTGCCATTTCATCAAGCATGCTTTCTTCTCCGTTAAGCAATCTTTGTCGGGCTCTCAGACCTGGTTCCACCGGATCGGGTATCGTCAATCACCTATTTTTTCCAACCGGTTGATCGATTTCCCATCAGCCGATCCCTCAAACCAAACTGTTTGCAATGAAAAATTTTAGATTGAAACCGATCATCTATCGACTGCTCACGTTGCAATTGTTGTGTCTGATCGGGGCAAGTCATCCAACCTTTGCTGCTCCTCCGGGGACCATGGCGCACCAAGGCCGAATCGCGATCGACGGCGTTAACTACGACGGGACGGGCTATTTCAAAGTAGCTATTGTCCGCGAGGCTCCGGAATCGATTACTCCGGCGCAAGCCATTGCCCAAATCGAGAATGGCGAGGTCGTTGACATCATCGTTAGTGATGGCGGCTCTGGTTATACTTCGGTGCCAACGGTAACCTTAGAAGGCGGTGGTGGGAGCGGCGCTACCGCGAGAGCAAGTGCGAACGGGCAATCCGTTACCGCAATCACCGTTACCGGCGGCGGGAGAAACTACAGGTCACCGCCGACGGTCGTCATCGCCGATCCGCCGATTCCAACCGTTACCCTATGGAGTAACGATGATAGCAGTCTCAGCGGCGGCGAGCCGACAGACGCCGTTCCAGTTACCATCAGCCAAGGACACTACTCATTTGGGCTGGGGGATATTTCCCTAACGAACATGAGACGAGCAATTTCAGCGGATACATTTGCCGGCATTGATGACGCCTACCTGCGCATCTGGTTCAGCACTTCAATGACGGGTCCATTTGAGCAACTGACGCCCGACCGTCACTTCACTACTGGAGCTTACGCTTTTGAAGCCGCCGGGGTCAGTGATGGCGCAATTACCAGCGAAATGTTGGCTAGTGGTAGCGTAACTTCGACCAAACTTGCTGCGGATTCGGTCAGTACTTCAAGTATTGCGGACGGAGCCATCATTCATTCCAAGATCGCCGAAAACTCCATTACTGCCGCAAAAATCGTCTCCAACGCAGTGGGTTCCAGTGAGATCATCCATAACGCGGTTGGCACTGATGAGCTGATTAATGATTCTGTCACCTCGGCTAAGATTGCGCCCAATACGATAACGGGCGACGACATCACGAGCGGATTACTGACGCTTCAAGGAGATCTGCAAATAGGCGCGTCGGATGGCGCCAATGACGATTCGATCTATTTCGATTTTAATCGAGTTCAACGCCTCGTATGGGACGATAGCGAATCGAGCTTTCAATTTACCAGTCCACTCATCATCAATGGCGTCTTGAACGCTGGCGGTTATGGGGGGAAAGAGAGATTCAATTACTTTGCTTACGTATCGGCTCCGGACCAGAACTCATTTATCACCTCCGGGCGAGACCTCTACGTGGATCGCTATTTGCAAGTCCAATCGGCGATCTTTATGGGGGATATCGGCTTAAACCCTCAGTTTATTTACTTTTCAACCAACGATGTCCCGCAAGCTGAATCAATCAGTTGGAGTCCCGAGCTTTCACGCTTTAGTATCAGCAATGAGCTTTTTATCGCCAGTGATGTTCACCTGGGCAGTTCATCGGGAACGACGTCAATCTTCTTTGGCGGCGTGGATACAGCCCAGAGCGTCGCGTGGGACGCAACCGACGCCCGCTTTGAAATCTCCCAAGATCTCGAAGTCAGTGGTGATCTGTTCCTTAGCTCGTCCTCAGGAGACGGCACGATGTATTTCGGTAGCGATGCCTCACCGGAAAGAATCTTGTGGCAGGAATCAGCTGAAAGATTTGTAATTACGGACAACGTCTACTTGTGGGACGCTTTAAACGTCGGTGGCGGAAATTATGATTTTTCATCTTTTCTTTCTGTGGGGGGAACCCCCAAACCTCATATTTTCGTCGACTCTAGGAACGACGTCTACATAGGAGATTCTCTGCAAGTAGAGCATCGAATTATTCTCGGCGAAGATATCTCACTAAGTGACTATGGAATTATCCAACATGACTCATCACTGGACGCTTTCGTATTCTCCGACGAGGTTCGCGCGAAATCGTTTACTCCCACGAGCGACCGTGACGCGAAGGAAGTGTTTACGCCGATTGACTCTCAGGAAATGTTAGCCAAGGTCGCGGCGCTGGAAATCACCCATTGGCAATACAAAGAAGATCCCTTGCAGGCGCGGCATGTGGGGCCGGTTGCCCAGGATTTCTACGCGGCGTTTGGCGTCGGGTCGGACGATAAGGGTATCAACACCCTAGACGCTGATGGCGTCGCGTTGGCCGCGATACAAGGGCTCAATGCGAAGGTGGAGGCCGAGAATCAACGCTTGAAGGCGGAGAACCAAGCACTCAACCAGCGCCTCGAAAAGCTCGAAAGCGTGGTGGAACAACTCTTGGAAGAAAACGCCTCGTTCTAGTGATCGCCCCACGAATCATCGGCTTTGTGACGCTGTTGAGCAGCTTGAGCCCGTCCCTCGGTGCGCAATCTGTAGACCTTTTAAACGAGAGCGCGGTTGGCAACGGTGGTTTCGTCTCTGACGGTGCTTCAGTCAACGCGCAGATAAGTTTTGGCGGCAATACTGTGGGAACCGTTTCAAGTGTCACCACGGGCGGCGTTCAGCACAAACCAAATTACATTGGTCAGCTCTATGACATCACTGATTTGGCCTTAAGCGCGTCGCCTGCCACCATCGACGAAGGAGAGACTCGACAACTGGCCGCGGAAGCCCTCCTGGACGATGCAACCACCTTGAATGTCGCTACCAACGATGTGCAATGGTCGGTCTTTTCCGGGCCACTGACCGGAGTCAATGCAACCGGCCTCGCCTCGGCGGATCGAGTTTTCACAGATACGTTGGCAATGGCTCAAGCGATCTACTTTGGCCTTACTGAACAACTCGAGCTCACGGTGCTCAATGTAGATACTGATAATTTCAATGAATACGCGGGCGATGGATTGGCTGACGATTGGCAAGTTAACTTCTTTGGGCTGCCGCCGAACGCGGACGCTGCTCCGGGCGCCAACGTGGATAATGATCCGTATGATAATGAAACCGAGTTCCTGACCGGTTACGACCCAACCGATCCCAACGATTTTTTCACCTTCGCCATAGTGGATCGAACGGGCGATACCAACACGATTGAGTTATCGAAAATCATTCCTGGCACGCGATACGGTATCGAGCAAAGTATCGATATCGGCATTAGCGACCCCTGGACTAGCTTCTCCAGTTTTACCACGCAAACCGAAGTCTTGGACTACCAAGTTTTGGATAAGAACGCTACAGAGACGGCCAAGTTCTATCGTGTTCGCATTGAAGCTCAATAGACCTCGTTTTTATCTGAGCTAGATAGTCCTTGAACTACGGTCAAGCGGGACGAAGCTCCTCCGGCAGGGGCGAACCGATAAGGGCAAGAACTCGCCTCTAAAGGATTGAGCTTTGACAAGAAGCTGCGGCAGGTCGAGAGCATGGCCGACTTCGCCCGCGAGATCGCGGCCCAGCGCAGACGGAAAGGTCTCCCTACCGCTGGGGCGTTCGGACAAGAAGTTAAACGCAAATGGCGCTAACCTAAATCTATGTAACGGCGATGTCGTATCATACGCGACGCAGGCGGATGAGCGTGTTTCTTCATCAGGCTCCGTCGTCATTCGCGGTTCATCAGTCTAGGCGATCGAGGTCACGAAGAGTCATTGAGAAAGTCTCTCTGAGGCTTCAGACTTGAAGTTTGTCGCAATTTGCCACAGGTTCCTGTCATGAGTAAATCGATCCGGATCAGTGACGACTTGGCAGCGAGAGCGACCGAAGCAGGTCGGCTTTTCCACCGCTCCCCACCTCAGCAGATAGAACACTGGGCTCAGATCGGACAAGTCATGGAGGCGTCACTTTCGTATCCGGCGCAACGCCAGATAAAGGCCGTTGGAACCGAGGATCTCGACGCTTGTCTGCGCCGAGTAGGCACTGCCGAAGGAACGGCTGAAGTTCACGGAATCATTTCAGAAACTGCGGGAAGCATTGAAAGCTCCGATTGAAGGAAGCGAGCACCGCCCGCTACTTATCATGCTTGCCGGACCAAACGGCGCAGGTAAAAGCACGTTTCGATCAGCTTTTTTGGCCAATTTGGATTTACCGTTCATCAATGCGGATATTCTTGCTCAAAATCTTTCCATAGACTCCTACGAGGCAGCGAGGATTGCGGCCGAAATCCGCGATAACTTCGTCCGCGATGCTCGATCTTTCATAACCGAAACTGTTCTCTCGGATCCTGTAGGAGACAAAGTTCGTTTTCTTGAAAAAGCTTCTGCCCAGGGATTTGATGTTGTGCTTATTTTTATCGGTTTATCATCTCCGGACCTGTCCTGCAGACGAGTCGCTGGACGCGTTAAAGCCGGTGGTCACGATGTTCCGACCGACAAGCTATTTGCCCGCTATCAACGAACATTGGCGAATTTGAAGCGGGCGATTCCTCTCCTTCCGCGGATCGTTGTCTACGACAACAGTTCTTACCAAACTCCCTATCGTCTTCTTGGAGAGTATCGATCCGGCCAATGGAATCCGGCGAAAAATGCTCCGAGGTTGGCATGGTTTGATAGTACCGAGTTCAGGGAGGTCTGAAAGTTGTGGAAGCGTTCGTAATCCGGTTTCAGTTCCAACTTCCATTTAGACACTGATTCGGAGTTTGCCAAGTTGTGGGGAATTAGGCTTTTTGAGACGTGATGCGCGCGTTTCCAATCCGAATGGTATATACTCAGCCGTGATCCTTACTGAAAAGGGGATACGGATCGGCCGCACAACTCGATTCCTCGGCCGATGGTGCGGAATTTTTGTTCTTACGCTGATGGTTTGCAGCCCGGCGCTCGGAATATGGAAGCTGGACGAGAACTACTGGCCGTTTTGGGTCGATCTGGAGGAGGCGGACAACCCGGAATCGCGGCGAGACCAGTTTCTCGGACCATTCATCGAGAAGGTAGAGACTCCCGAGAGGGATTGGACTGCCGTCCGGCCGCTCTGGATCACCTACGACGAACATCGACCGCTCGATCCTCACAGCCTCCATGTGCTCTACCCGCTTTTCAGCTACCGGGCTTCAGATCCGGGCTACTATTGGAATCTCTTCTACCTGATCCGTGGTTCCCACTACGAGACCGATGGGCAGTTGGATAGCAAGACTTTCGAAATCATCCCGTTTTATTTTGATCATGATAATCCTCGTGCGCCGCAGTTTTCCTATTGGGGATTGATGCCGATCTACGGTGAAGTGAAGGCGAGACTCTTCTTTGACCGGATTAGTTGGGTCTTGTTTCCTTTCTATACCGAATGGGAGAACAATGGTGAGATCACCTACGGCACACCGTGGCCGTTCATTCGTTACCGGGAAGGGAACGGGAGTAGTGGATTCGCGTTTTGGCCGTTTTTCGGGACCTTCGAGCGACCCGGTCACTACGAGTTCAAGTATCTGCTCTGGCCGCTCATCTATAGTCGAGTCAAGGATCTGGACCAGGAGGTGCCGACCCGAAACTACGGGTTCCTCCCGTTCTATACCTACGATGAGGGTCCCGGTTTGGTTTCAGAGTCTTACTTGTGGCCGTTTTTTGGATACACCGACCGGGAAGATCCCTATTACCGGGAGAATCGCTACTTTTGGCCGTTCCTGGTGCAGGGTCGGGGAGAACCCTACGTCAATCGATGGGGCCCTTTTTATACCCATTCGATTCGCAAAGGAGTGGATAAAAAGTGGTGGATGTGGCCGTTGTTCAAGCGGACGGAAGTGGATACCCGTGAGCTGAACATCCGGACCTGGAGTTTCCTTTACGTCTTGTATTGGAGCCAACGGCAGACAGCTTTGAATCCTGAAGTGGAATTCGAGGCATCCAAGACGTTTGCATGGCCGTTCTTTAGCCACGGAAACAACGGAGAAGGTCGATCCCAGTTTCAGCTCTTCACGCCTCTCATGCCGTGGTTGAAACACAATGAGATCGTCCGCGACGTGTATTCGCCGCTCTTCGCGCTCTATCGTTACGAAGGAGACGACCTGGATGATACCTGGCGTCATAGTCTTCTTTTCAATTTGGTCACGATGGAAAAGAAGGAAGTGGGCCACCGATTTACGCTCGGTCCTCTTCTCGACATTCGGACAGGCGACGAGGAAGCGGGCTTCTCGATTCTTCACGGTCTCCTTGGTAGGAAACGGGTGGCCGATGAGACGAACTGGAAACTCTTCTGGTTTACTCTATGATCATGAGTTTCATGCAGATTTCCGATCATTCGATGGCCAATTGCCAATCAAGATTCGACCTTTATCCAATTCTGACCACTCTCCGAACGTGAGGATGTTAGGCAAGGCTAAGGGTTTTTTCGATGAGATGGGCTACCATGTCGTCTTGCTGGGGTCTGCGCTCCGGTTCCTTCCATCCATTCCGAGGCAGATCAACCGGGTGGTACTCTACTGCTTCGAGATGGGATATAAAACCTTCCCTATTGTTGCGATCCTCAGCCTGTTCATCGGGGCTGTGCTCGCCCTTCAAACGGGTTTTGCTCTTCAGCAGGTCGGAGCCGAGTCTTTTATAGGGTCAATTGTCGGCCTTTCGCTGGCTCGGGAGCTGGCCCCGGTGATGACTGCCTTTCTTCTCGCGGGGAGAGTGGGGTCGGCGACAACGGCCGAACTCGCTTCCATGAAGGTTTACCAGGAAATCGATGCCTTGCAGACGATGAACATTTCGCCGGAGCGTATCCTGGTCATGCCGCGATTGGTCGCTGCCTTTTTGATCATGCCACCGCTGACCATGTTCTCGATTTTTGTTGGCTGGTTTGGAGGTATGCTGACCTCTCAGTTTGTCGACTTCATCAACCTTTCCCCTACCATCTATTGGCGGGGAATGTTTGATTTTATGACACGGGAAGACGTGAACGATGGCCTGATCAAGGGGCAGATTTTTGGTTTCTTTGTCATCCTGATCGCCTGCGCACAGGGTTTGCGAACGAGCGGGGGACCTCGGGAAATTGGTTTTTCGGTCACTAGGTCTGTCGTTCTATCCATGATTTTTATCCTCTTCACGGACTACTTTATCACTCAGGCACTTCTCTAATCTTATGGCAGCAATTTGTTCAGGACAGGAATCGGTTTGCGTGACTGCAGAAAAAGTGGGTGTTGATTTTGGGAAAGCTACGGTGCTTTCGGATGTCAGCTTTTCCGTCAATTCGGGTGAGATCTTTGTGATTATGGGACCGAGCGGATCGGGTAAATCGGTTCTGCTGCGCACAGTGATCGGTTTGCTCAAGCCGACAACGGGACGGGTTTTGATCGGCGATCTTGATGCGAGTGACCCCGAAACTCATCATGCCATAAAGACCGCGCTGGTCTTTCAGGCAGGGGCTTTGTTCAATAGCATGTCCGTGTATGACAACCTTGCCTTTTACCCGCGCGAACACCGATTGGCCAAAGAGGGCGAAATTCGCAAGAAAGTGGAAGAAGCGTTGGAAATGCTCTCTCTTCAAGATGCAGCAGAGAAGATCCCTGCCGAGCTGAGCGGGGGGATGAGAAAGAGGGTGGCGATCGCCCGATCGTTGGTGATGGAGCCACAGCTCCTTCTCTACGACGAGCCGACCTCGGAGTTGGATCCGACGATGTCGGCGACGATTAGTGAGATTATCGCTACTTTGCGTGAGGAGCTGCAGGTCACCAGTATTGTCGTATCGCATGACCGCGACCTTGCTGCAAACATCTCAGACCGTATGATCCTTCTCAAGGACGGCACTATCCGTGCGGAAGGAACTGCCCAGGAAATAATGAACCTTGAGTCGGAGGAAATTCAGGAGTTTTTTAAGCCGGAGATCGATATTGAGAGTCCCCGGTTCCGAGTGTAACCTAAAAGGAAAAGAACTATGAGCGATAAGGCGCAATACAGCGGAGTGGGACTGTTTTTCATTGTTGGTCTGGTGATCATCTACTTTGTCTATTCGGCGTTGAACGAGCGCGCCGGGGTCGACTCGGGTGGTTATTCGATCGAGGCCCCTTTTAACGATCTCCTTCAACTACGGGTAGGTGACGATGTGCGAATGTCGGGCGTTAAGATTGGAACGGTCATCTCAACTACTTTGCAGGACGGAAAGGCAGTGGCTGGTCTGACGATCGAGAGACAGTATAAAATCCCGGATGATTCCATCGCCTCGGTTTCGATGGCGGGTCTTCTAGGGACCAATTTTGTATCTATTGAGATAGGGAAGAATTTGAGCGATCCTCTACCGGCAGGCGGCAAGATCACTACTAAAGACTCGGTTGATCTGAATAAGATTTTTGACGAAGTCGGCCAGGTGGCGAACAAGATCGATTCAGCGCTCACCGACATCGGAGGCATGTTCAAGGGCGACGGAGGCGGACTTTTCTCGGAAATCAATAGTCTCATCTCGGAAAATCGAACCAAGATCAGCACTTCTCTCACAAACATCGAATTGATCACGGACCAGCTCCGGGAAGGGAAGGGAACGGTTGGCAAGCTCCTCTTCGACGATCAGGGATACAATGAGCTTATGGCTACTGTGCGGGAGATTCAGGGTGCAGCGGCCCAAGCCGACGGAATGCTGGGCAGTGTCGAGGACATCGTGAATCACGTAAAAAGTGGGCAGGGCTCATTGGGTGAGCTTCTTTACGGGGATCAGATCGCGGAGGAGCTAAAAGACACGATCGCGAATGTCCGCTCCTTTACGGCGACTCTTAACAACCCGGACTCAACGATCGGGAGGCTTTTGAACGACGACCAAATTTACTTTGAGGTTCAGACGGTGATCCAAAAGGCAAACCGCACCCTCGATAGTATCAACGACGCCGGCCCGATTTCAGCGGTCGGAGTGGTCACGGGTGCGTTGTTCTAAGGTCGGGTAGATTGCCATCAGCGATTGCAAGGAACGGCGACTTCAGTCGCCGAGGAAAGCTCACAGTCTGGAAACATCCACTAGTCGCAAAAACGAGTCATGGAAAACACCATTCAACTTTCTGAATCGATTCGTTTCGCGAACGACAAACCCCTGGTCTTGATCGCGGGGGTGAACGTTTTGGAATCTTCGGACTTGGCGATGGAGGTGGCGGAGACGATGGTCGAGGTTACTAAACGCCTGGGAGTGCCTTACGTTTTCAAGGCATCGTTTGATAAGGCGAATCGGTCTTCAATCAGCTCCTTTCGGGGTCCGGGCTTGGAGAAAGGGTTGGAGATCTTCAAGTCAATCAAGGATCGGTTTGGAGTTCCTGTTCTAACGGATGTTCACGAGCCTCATCAGGCAGCTCCTGTCGCCGAGGTGTGCGATATTTTGCAACTGCCCGCGTTCTTGTGCCGGCAGACTGATCTAGTCGCGGCACTTGCCCAAACACAGGCTGTCATCCAGGTAAAAAAAGGCCAGTTTCTCGCTCCTGAGGACATGAGGCACATCCTCACGAAGTTCAGCGAAGCAGGCAACGAGCGCGTTTTGCTGTGCGAGCGGGGGGTATCCTTCGGTTACCACAACCTTGTGGTGGATATGCTTGGGTTCGGCGTGATGAAATCACTGGGTGCACCAGTCGTTTTCGACGTAACCCACTCGCTTCAAATTCCGGGAGGGCGTGAATCTTCCTCCGGTGGAAGAAGAGAAGCCACACTTCAGCTGGCTAAGGCGGGAGTGTCTCAGAAAATCGCAGGACTCTTTCTCGAAGCGCATCCTGATCCGGATAAAGCACTCTGCGACGGCCCGAGCGCGTTGCCATTGGCAGCGTTCGAGCCCTTTATTGAGCAGGTGGTGGCTGTAGATCGTTTGGTCAAGGCGCAGCCTGACTTGGACTTGCGGTAGGGAATTCGGTATTACTTCCAACTCGGAACCCGAGTTGAAACTACTCTTTTCGATTCGATTTCACGGTGCTGTTGGATCAAGTTTTTCTTATGAGAGTCGCTACTTTCTTTATTGGCCTAGTCTTCTCCGCACTCATTGCTTTTTCGCAGCCGCTTCGAGTCGGTATGGAACTATCTTACCCGCCTTTTGAGATGACGGATGCGGAAGGAAATCCGGCCGGAGTGAGTGTTGAGATTGCTGAGGCTCTCGGAGAATACCTCGACCGTCCCGTTCGGATCGTGAACATCCCTTTTCAAGGGCTGATCCCTGCGCTTCGGACCGGCAAGATCGACCTGGTCCTTTCTTCAATGACCCGGACTGAGGAGAGAGCACGGGCGATTGATTTTTCGAATCCTTACCTAACAACGGGGCTGACCCTTTTGGTGGGTAACGATAGCGGGATCGATTCGATCAATGACCTTTCTGACGGGAAAGTGGTCGCCGTGAAACAGGGAACGACTGGTCATCTCTACGCGACGCAAAATCTCCCGGGCGTCCGCCTTTTGGTATTGGAGAAAGAATCAGTCGCTGTGCTCGAGGTCGTTCAGGGGAAGGCCGACGCGTTTATTTACGACCAGATGTCCACCTTCAAGAACTGGCAGCGCCACCAGGAAACCACTAACGCTCTCCTCGATCCGTTTCGGAAAGAGTATTGGGCGATTGGCGTCCGCAAGGGCAACAAGGCTTTGTTGGAAGAGGTAAATCGTTTTCTAGCCTACTATGAAGAAACCGGGGGCTTCGAGAGGCTGGGGGATCGCTATCTCGCCGAGCAAAAAGAGGCGTTTGCCAAGATGGGCTACCCGTTTGTGTTCTGATACCCTCTGGCCCACGCCGAGTGGGGATAGATTACTGCCCTAGAGAGATTCCCAACTCTGCCGCTTCCTTTTCGGTGACGAGCCATCGGGAACGAAGCTCTTCCACGTGGCGGTTGGCGATGTTCTTGCGGATGTGGCGTTCACTACCCTCGAGAGAGAGGGAGGAGGGTATCCTTTCTTCGCCGTATTCATGTTTCACAAACGATAAGATTGAATCGTAGGATGGAAACCTGCGTGGTTTCTTCCCGATTTGCCTCTCATGCCATTGGGAAAATGCCTGGGTAAACAGACCCCTGCCGTCGTCGAAAAACCGTTCCGTAGTAGCTCCAGCCACCTCGTAGGGATGATAGGCTAACGCTTTAGAAAAATGCGCCTTCATCCAGCTGGCGACGGCCCAATACTCGCTGAAAGACTTATGGGTGGCAACCGAGTCGATCACCGATTGGGTCCAGTGGCGATCCTCCCCCTGAAAACGGTTGAGCAACTCTTGTATCGCTGGACGATAAAACCACATGTGATGAGGAATGAAAGTTCCGCGTGCATCTTCAATCGCTTCCACCCCTAGAGTGTCATTGATCCATCCTCTCCAGGAAGCGACGATGTCTGCGTTACCGGCGGAGCGGTCCTGCAAAAGAGCAAATGCGGGAATGTCGTTGATGAAAAAAGGCCAACCGCCGAGAATGATTAGATCGCTGTCCCAAATAAGAGTCCAATCGCTGAGGCTGGTTATGATTTCCTGTGCTCCAAATTTGAGTAGCTGCTGGTAGAACCAGCCCGGTTGGTAAAGCTCTGGGATCGCATTGAGACGTTCGAAGAGTTTTGCCTTACTCAGAAGGTCGACTCCAAAAAAAGTATCTTCCCAATGGAAGGTAATCGGAGCGCAATTCCAGCTTTCAACGACAGGTTTCAATCGCTCAATGGGTTCGGCTGGAGCCGCGATGTGAATGGACCGCACTTTCGTATGAAAACAGAGGCCCTCGAGCACCGCTCGGGTATGCCAACCCTCGCTGAAGAGTGGCATGAAGACATCGTGAGGGACCTGGTCAGAAGATTGATCGGAAGCGATGTCCGTGCGATGACTCATTTACGCGCTTAGACTCCGCTCGCACGGAAATGAAAGGGGCTACGCACCCGCGGTGTCTAGATCTCTGGAAGACGTCCCCACCGTTCCTGGATCTTCGAGACCCACGTCCGTGCAGAGAGGCTCTATCCCAACACCGTTTCTCGGAAAAGTTTCGCAGATCCGCTGGTACGACCTAACGGCGTCTTCCATGTCTTCACGAGAGAGGTCGTTGAGATATCCACATTTGCCAAGGCCACCTTTAGGAAGGGGCGCACAGAGGTTCCCGCCTCGCTTCTCGACCATTTTCACCTGTGCTTGCCAGAGAATTTCCGTGTCGAGAAGAATGTCGTGCCAAAGGCTGAGGTCGAACAGAGAGATTACACGCAGCAAGCGGTTCAGATCGTCTTCAGAAATCCAGCCATGCCGAAGGCTGAGGTAGGCATTGAAACCCATCCCCACCGAGATTGCGTGACCGTGGAGCATACCCGAGGCAATTTCAAAGCCGGGCGACCAAGTGTGGCCGAAAGCATGTGGCCTGCACTGATGGGTTTCGTAGAGGTTGTCATACTCACTCTCTACGTAGCTTTTGAGGGCGGCTCCAAGAATTCGCTTGGAGAGAACATCGACCTCCGACCCTTTCGGGGTGTCAATGGTTCCAAAAGCGGTATCGACTAGGCGAGGGCCGACCTGTTCGAGGAGATCGATCAGCCCGACGTCTTTTGCTCCGCCCATCTTGATTATCTCTGCAACGCCATGACGGATCCATCCTTTGCGTAGGGTCCGGAAGAAGGTCCGGTCCGTGATCGAGACAATGGGAGCGTGGTAAGCCCCAAAAAGGTTTTTGTATCCGTATCCGTCTGAGCACGTGCGTGGTGACGGCCCTGCGTCTATCCCGCTTACGACGCTCGTGTTCAGCATGACGTATGGGGTGTTGCGGTGATATAAAGCGCAGGCAAAGCCAGCGATATCCGCTAACACTCCACCCCCAACGATGAGGATTGGCTCATTTCTCGAGGCGCCGAGAGCCTTGAGCTGCCCGAGGATGGTCTCGACGCTGGAAATGTCTTTATCGACCTCCATGGCACGGTGCACCTTGTAAAGCAGGTCGATGTCGTGGTGCTTGAAGTAGCGCTTGATAGTGTCGTCGAAATGAAGGTCCACGTTGCTATCGACGAGCGCGATACAGCGCCGGTGGGGCGCGTAAATGTTGCGCAAAAGGGGTTCAGCAGGGTTGAGCACATCGTCAACCACACGAATGCTGGTGGTGACCGTAGAGGTAATTACCCCATCGATTGCGGTGTATTCTTCGTCGGACACTACATGCCCCTGACTGATCCGGTAAGGCGAGGTTGGAAAAACCACGTGTGGGTCCTCCTCCAGAAAGTCGGCTGCCAATTTCCGGTAGGACGACGCAAGGGGTCCATCCGCTACGAGCTTCCGTACCTGGATATCGAACTCAGGGTGGTTGATCACCCGATCCGCGAGCATCATCCATTCATCGGCAATCCCCTTGTCCTCGATTCGGACGAAAGAGGAGATCTCTGTTAAGAGTTTACCGAGGCTCAGGCTGAGGCCGGAACGAATTTGACGGTAGGAGTGGAGAGAAGGGATGTGACTCGATCCTGTGAATTCATCAATGACCGATTGGCTGTATACGTCTTGTGACCCTACTGTCTCAATGAGATGAAGGATTCCAGGGTTGGCTGCAATTGAATCGACCAACTCAGGGAGTGAAAGTGAATGCATCTCCGACGGCAGGACCGTCCGGCTGAAGAAATGGGCTAAGGCGGTTGGCTTCATGAAAAATTAACGTTCTCCTGGGAGCTATCGCCCAATATTTTTTGGCGTGCTTTTCATAAGAGCTCGGAATGGATGAGAGAAATTTTGAAAAGCAAACTGAATGAGAAACCTTTTTTGGATTCCGCCAAAACTGGCGCACTCCCGAATCCGCTTCCTTTCGAATTGAGCAGGCGCGGAGTGGGCACTAGCTTTCGGTCATGGACTTTTCGATATTCCCAAATCCAGTTTCCTCGTCTCAAGGCGGACTTGTCGGTCTTTTCACTTTGATTGGTATTCTATGGACTTGCGTGGTCATCGCGCTCCACGTGGCTCTGTTCATCGGCATCAGTCAGGACGCTAAGCTACGCCAAAGTGGCGGATTGTTTTTCTTCGGGCCGACCTTTTGGGGACTCTGTGGTCTCGTGTTTGGATTACTGGGTCTGGCGGTTTATTGGTTCATTCACCATTCATCTTTGCGAAACCCTCGACCTCCGGGGATAAGTTGAGTGTGGAAATCCGGTCGATTTTTATCAATGCAAGTGATCCCCAGTAGTTGTTTTGACTAAGGATCAAGTTTCTCCGGCCCGGGTGTTCGCTGGCTGGCTGTTTGCGTTGGTTGTTCTCGGCGGCTTCTTCGCCTTCGCGTTTTTCCAGCTGGATTACGGTTGGGATTGGAAGGGTGTATGGGAATATCGAGACAAATTTTTGGACGGTTGGTTGAATACCCTATGGATTTCCGCTGCCGCTCTCTCTTTGAGCACTTTGATTGGCTTCGGTTGTGCACTCGCCCGTTCTTCCAATCGCCCTTTTTTGCGAAGTCTTGCGACTCTTTATATCGAACTGATTCGGGGAACTCCTTTCCTCGTTCAGATTTTGATCTTCTTCTACATTGTCGCTGACGGGTACGGGATCAGCAACCGGTATGTGGTCGGCGTTTTGGTTTTGGCTCTATTTTCTGGAGCGTATATTGCCGAGATTTTCCGAGCAGGCCTCGAAAGTGTTTCGGCTTCTCAGCGGGAAAGTGCTCGGGCAGTCGGTTTTACTGACTCACAAACGCTGCGCTTCGTGATCTTGCCTCAAGCGATTCGGCAAACGCTTCCCCCGCTTAGCGGCCAGTTCGCGTCACTGATTAAAGACAGCTCCCTCCTTTCAATCATTGCGGTCAATGAGCTGACCTTGAATGCGCAGGAGGTGAATTCTTTTACGTTTAGCACTTTCGAAAGCTTTCTCCCGTTGGCTGTCGGATACCTTATCCTTACCCTTCCCATTTCCCTTTTCGCAAGGAGAATGGAGGAACGTTTAGAGCATCCCGCATGAATCTAGAAGTCTCTAATCTGACGGTTTCTTTCTCGGAAAGATCGGTCTTACATGAGGTTTGTGTGAAGGTAGTCAATGCGCGGGTGCTCGTCGTCGTTGGCCCTTCAGGAGGTGGGAAATCAACCCTTCTTCGCATCCTTGCCGGACTATTGAAGCCGGACTCGGGGAGGGTCGTTTGGGACGGTCAAGAGATGTCTTTCGAAGAGAAGGAGCTTTTGGCCTATCGGCGAAGAGTCGGAACGGTGTTCCAGGCATTCAACCTATTCCCTCATCTGTCAGCGGTTGAAAATATCTCCTTACCTTTGGAGAAAGTTCACGGATGCCCTCCGGAGGAGGCTGTTGAAAAGGCAATGGACCAGCTCCGGAGATTTCAGTTGGGTGAACACGCTGGGAAAAAGCCCGGAATTTTGTCCGGTGGGCAGCGGCAAAGGGTGGCCATCGCCCGTGCAATGGCCTTTCAACCGTCTCTGCTGTTCTTTGATGAACCGACTTCAGCTCTTGATCCGGAGATGACCTTCGAAGTGCTTGAGGCGATCAGAGAGGTAAGGGAGCAGGAGAGAGATTTGGTTCTCGTCACCCACGAAATTGGGTTTGCTCGTGAGGTAGCGGATGAAGTGCTGTTTTTGCACGACGGAAATATTCTCGAACAGGGGTCTCCTTCTAAAGTGATCGACTCGCCACAGACTCCGGAGGCAGAGCGATTCTTCCAGCGGGTTCTTCGTTGGTGAAGAAGGATAGCGAACATCCAACGTCGAACGCTAAACGTCCAACGTCGAAAGGGTGATTCATATTCGATCTTCAACGTTGGAAGTTCGATGTTCGACGTTCGCCACTTTCTTCTAATCCATAATCTTCGTGTCCCTTGCCTCAGGAGATAACGAAGGATAGTCGAGGATGTAGTGGAGGCCGCGGCTTTCCTTTCGCTGGAGAGCGCAGCGGACCATTAGATCGGCAACTTGAACGAGATTGCGGAGCTCAAGGAGTTTGGGCTCGACGCGAAAATTCCAGTAGTAGTCGTTGATTTCCCTGGAAAGAAGTTGGATCCTCGCGCGAGCACGCTCCAAGCGCTTGGTCGTGCGGACGATTCCAACATAGTCCCAAAGGGTTTTCCGGAGCTCGCTCCAGTTGTGGAAAAGGATCACCCGCTCGTCGGAATCACTCACATTGCCATCTACCCATGGAGGGAGATCGGGAGAGACTCCAGGGCCTGCTGCGAGGAAACCATCTACCGAATCGACGGCTCGGTGAGCGAGAACAAGCGCTTCCAAAAGGGAGTTGCTGGCCAGTCGATTTGCACCGTGGAGACCTGTGCATGCGACTTCTCCGCAAGCATACAATCCTCTGATCGATGTCTCCGCCGAGAGTGAGGTAGCTACTCCGCCGCAAAGGTAGTGGGCAGCAGGAACGACCGGAATCCAGTCTGATTCGATACGAATCCCCTGTTCGCGGCAGTGAGCATAAATGGTCGGAAACCGCTCCTCGAGCTCTTCTTTCGACTTAGTGGTGATATCGAGGTAAACATGCTCGGAGCCGGAGCGTTTCATCTCGGAATCAATCGCTCGGGCGACAACATCCCTTGGTGCAAGGTCCCGGCGTGGATGATAGTTTTCCATGAAGGATTTCCCTTCCGAGTTGCGCAAAATTGCTCCCTCCCCGCGAACCGCTTCGCTTATGAGAAACCGATTGCCGTCTCTGGAAAAGAATGCGGTGGGGTGAAACTGGACGAATTCAAGGTTCTGGATTTCGGCTCCTGCCCGATAGGCCATCGCGATTCCGTCTCCAGTAGCGATGTCGGGATTGGTTGTGAACTGGTAGGCTTGGCCGACGCCTCCGGTAGCGAGTAGGACGGCCGGAGTGCGGAGGGCGAAGACCTCGCCAGTTTGCTCGTTGTAACAGTAAAGACCGACGACCCGGTTGTCGGTCCCGGACCCCTGAAACCCAAACTTCTTCAGTTTGCGGGTCGTGATGAGATCGATCGCCATACAGTGCTCATGTACCTCGATCCGCTCGTTTGCGGCTACTGAATGAAGTAAAGCCTCCTCAATCGCCCTTCCAGTGATGTCTTTTACGTGAAGAATGCGCCGTTTCGAATGCCCGCCTTCCTTGCCGAGTGACACCCTTCCGTCGTCGAGTTGAGAAAACTCCACTCCAATCCTCGCGATTTCTTCGATTCTGGCCGGACCATCTCTCACCACATCGAGGACAACTTCGGGATTACACAATCCGTCTCCCGCTTCGAGAGTATCCCGCACGTGTGATTCAAAGTCGTCGGTAGCCGAGGTGACACACGCAATTCCCCCCTGCGCGTAATTCGTGTTGGATTCAGCCTTGTTCTTTTTGGTTACAAGGCAGACCGAACGGCCTCGAGCGGCCAGTCCAAGGGCGAAGCTGAGGCCGGCGATCCCACTGCCGACAACAACGGCGTCAAAATCGAAGGTTTTCAAATCGTGAAAGCTCTCACGGAAAGGGGAGCAGTGTAGTCTACAATTCGATGTTGTCGATGAGCCGGACTTGGTCGAGCCAGCAGGCCACCGCGATCAGGCACTTACCGGGAACGATCTCCCGCATGGGCTGCATGTATTCCGAGTCGACAATAGAAGCATAAATGATTCGGATCCGGCGCCTGCCCGAAAGAACGTGTGTCACTTCCGCGATGACTCGGTCAACGCTGCGAACCCCTTCTTCGACCAGCCTTTTCCCTTCTTCCAGCGCCTTGAAGAGATATTTAGCATCGTTCCGCTGCTCCGTAGTGAGATATTGGTTACGGGAGCTCAATGCGAGCCCATCGTCTTCACGAACTGTCGGTGCAACCACCAGTTCGATCGGGAGGTGAAGGTCTTGGATCATTTTCCGCAACACCGCGCATTGTTGGGCGTCTTTCTGTCCAAAAACGGCAGCGTCCGGACGGACGATGTTGAAGAGCTTCGCGCAGATAGTCGTAACCCCGCGGAAGTGCTGGGGACGGGAGATCCCACAAAGACCCGCACTTACAAAAGACTCTTCGACATGAACAGAATAGTTTGGAGGGAAGACTTCTTCTTCTTTTGGGACAAAGAGGATGTCGACCTGGTGCTCTTCGCAAAAGGCGCGATCCTTCGCGAAGTCTCTTGGGTAGGACTGAAAGTCTTCGTTGGGAGCAAACTGAGTTGGGTTGAGGAAGAGGGAGACGACAGTGAGGTCGCCTTTTTCTTTCGCCTCCTTGATCAACCCACCATGTCCGGTGTGGAGGGCTCCCATGGTTGGAACCAGGGCGATTAGGCGTCCTTTGGAGCGATTCGATATCGCGACGGATTGCATCTCGTTGATTGACTCGATGATCTGCATTCGAGCGACCAAAACGCAAAGACCGCTCTGATTCAACTAAAACTGAGGTGGAGGTGGGAAGCAGGATTTTCGAACCGCAGTGGAAAAGCGATTCGCTCCTTGCTTTACCACAAGTCTGTTAAAATTATACGAGCCCATGGGTGAGTCATACATTCAATCACAATTTGCAGAGCGAATTGGGGGAGCCGGGTTCGGCAAAGACACCGCCATCTACAAATTTGAGAAGATCAAGCGTGCAAAGCGGGCAGCGGTAAAGACACACCCTGGAAAGGCATTGATCGATATGGGGGTAGGCGAGCCCGATCGTATGGCATACCCGGAGGTCGTTCAAACCCTTCAAAACGAGGCGGCTCGTCCAGAGAATCGCGGATACGCCGATAATGGTTGTGAATCGTTTCTTGAAGTAGCGGCGCACTACATGGAGAAGGTCTTTGGAGTGAAAGGGATCGATCCGGGAACCGAGGTGCTTCACTCGATCGGATCGAAGACGGCTCTGACCATGCTTCCCGCTTGTTTCGTGAACCCTGGTGATGTCGTCTTGATGACGACTCCGGGCTACCCGGTTCTCGGCACTCATGCGCAGTATTACGGTGGGGAGGTGTTCAATATGCCTCTCCATGCAGAAAATGGTTTTCTCCCCGATTTGGCGGCAGTGCCGGCAGATATTTGCAAACGTGCCAAAGTCATGGTGCTCAATTACCCGAATAACCCAACCGGTGCTTCTGCAACCCGTGAGTTTTTCGAAGAAGTAGTCCGTTTTGCAAAGGAGAACGAGATCGTCGTGATTCAGGACGCAGCGTATGCCGCTCTCATTTTCGAAGGGGAACCGCTTTCGATCCTACAGGTCGAAGGTGGCAAAGATGTCGCTGTCGAGCTGCATTCGTTGTCAAAGGGTTTCAACATGACAGGTTGGCGGATCGGATTCGTGGTTGGTAATCCACTGATTGTCGCTGCCTATGGGCATGTGAAAGACAACTCGGATTCCGGCCAGTTTTTAGCGATCCAAAAGGCGGGGGAGACGGCGCTCAGTCAACCTTGGATCACTCAGGAAATCGCTGCTAAATACTCGCGTCGGATGGACCGCCTTGTTGGAGCTCTCCGAGAGGCCGGCTTCGATGCAAAGAAGCCACAAGGAAGCTTTTTTCTCTACGTGAAGGCACCGTCTGCCGCCGAAGACTCCTCTGGGGAGAAAACGAATTTCGATACAGGGGAAGACTTCAGCCAGTGGTTGATTCGAGAAGAGCTCGTCAGCACCGTCCCGTGGGACGACGTTGGTGCCTTTGTGCGGTTCTCTGTGACCTTCGAGGCGCACGGCGAGGAAAATGAAGAGCGGGTGGTGGAAGAGATTCGCACCCGTTTGGCGAAGTATCGATTTTCGTTTTAGGGCCCTTCGGTTAATCTCCTTTGGCTCGTGATTTCGACACCGCCGGAATCCGGGTGAGGCCGCTGAGAAGTTTGCGGGCCACATAGGCTCTCGGACCTATCTGCTAACGCTGCCCGATGAGGCCGCCTTCCGCCTTCGCTGAAGAGCTACGGCGAGACAGGTTTGCTGCCTTCGTTTATCCAACCGGACGGATCAGACGAACCGCGAGGGAGTCCTAGCCAGGAAGGATCTCAGCCGCATTCAGATCGACAGCGGATGCAAAATGCCGGCGGATGATTGCCTCCGTCAGTTGGTACCCGCGGCCCTCATGGGGTTTATCGATGAATGCCGTGTGAAACTTTATCGGGTAGCAAATGCACTCGAGCAAGGCGAGGTGAAGGTCATAGCGGGCATCTTCCCAAGAGTAGCCCTCCACTCCTCCGCGGATGAGAGAATCGTACCAGATCCGAAGGATTTCAATTTCGTGACCTCGCCGAAGATCCGGAAGGGTACTTCCTGAAATCAATCGGGTGATGTCAAAAACGCCCATACTACGGGTTGCCAGCTGCCAATCGATAATGATCACTTCTTCATTCGTTCCGGCCTTGCCAAAAAGAAGATTATCTTCGCGCAGGTCGTTATGAGTGATGGTCTTCGGGCGATGCTCAATCTCCTCGAACACCCAGTCGATATAAGAAAGCAAATGATCACCCAACTCAATTCCACCTTTCTCGATAAAGTGCCCGTAGTGTTTTTTAAACGACGTCCAGTTCTCTTCGTAGTCGGCCTCAATCCGATTGGAAGTTGGCATCCAATTCAATAATTCCAGAGCTTCATTGTTCCAAAAGCGGGCCTGCAGAGTTCCCATCATTTGAGCAGCGGTTCCGACCAAGTCTAAAGGCATCCCCGCCACTTGATCTCCTGGTTCACAGTGAGAAAAGTCCTCCATAACGAGACAGAAATGAGGCGGCTGATCCACAGCGAAGTAGACGGAGGGGAGCCGGATACCCGTCCTTTGACCAACCTCTTGATAGAATTTGATCTCTCGTTCGAAGGCATGTTTCTCGTCTCCGATCATATGCAGTTCAGGATCAGGAGTCTCCATTTTGACGACCACAGTGTTTGGCGCTGTTGGTTCCGGCTCATCATAACTAAGAGCGAATTTTGCAACTACACTGAGAAACCCCCGGTTTTCACTCAAAACGGTAGGCACTGCGCCGACCACTTTGCTTGAGCGGATTAGGTCGGCGCTTTTTAAAACAACTGTCAGCCAATCCGAGGTGATCTCTCTGATCGCTTGCGGTGCTACAATCATGTTTGGAGACAAAATCCGTTGCTGGTGGCAGTCAAGCGACTCAATCCGCCTACCCGACATTAAATTTAGGTTCGGTAAAAAAACAGTTGGCTATCAGTCTTTCTTATGTTCAGCATGAGGAATCGCGCGAGGCGGTTGAGAGCCGCAAAACTAAACAGAAGAAAGGTGTTCAATATGAGTTGTCGGGATATTTCTAGAATTGGTTTCTTATCCTTTGTCCTCTCCCCGCTGGTTTTCTTGGTTGCAAATGGGCAGGGCGTATCGGGAGACCCCGCTCCTCACGATCACACTAGCGATGGTTTACAGGGCGGTCCATCGGAGGATGATGATCTCCTTTTAGACGATGTCGTATCCGTCGACGACACTTCTTTAACCACCAGTATCGATACGGATATTGCCGCAGAAGATGCGGTGAATCTGGGTATCGGTCTCAATTATGAGTCGCAATATGTGTCCAGAGGTAAGCAGATCGGCTATGAAGTGTACCAGACGTCGATCGCTGTTTCGTATCTTGGACTGACTGCTGGGATGTGGAGCAACTTTCCTCTCGATTCATCGATCAATGACGATGACGTAGAGGAATTCGATTTCACCCTCAGTTATGGTTTTTCCGCTACCGATGGTTTGAACATCACAGTGGGCGGTCTTCTGGAGTATTATCCTAACCAGCTTGCGGATCCTCGCACAGTCTGGGGTCTATCTTTCGCGGCTGAGCTGGACTCGATTTTCGCGAGTCCAACGTTTCTGTATCAATACAAGTTTGAGAGGGAGAGACATGAATTGTATTTCATTCTAAACCACGAAATCGACTTGGAACCCTACTTCGGTTATAGCGGAGCGTTCGTAGTTCTTGGCGGTAACTTCGGTTACGCGGATCAGGGGGACACGAGCTTTGGCGATAAGAATAGCTGGGCTTGGGCGATGGGTAGAGTGAATCTGGGGCACACGTTTTACGACGAACAACTGCGAGTGCTTATCGGTCCTCAAATAGCGACCAACAACGATGGAGCCAGTCGTAACATTGGCGGCCGAGAGACCAATGTTTGGATGAACATAAGCGCGGTCATCTCCTTTTAGAGCATTGATGGCGAAAGCTCCTGAACCGATCCTGTTCCTTACTTGCGGAGGAACCATCGACAAAGTCAATTTCGCAACCGAGCTCAACGACCAGGTAGGGGATCCACAGATCAAGGTCATCCTAGCGAATAGCCGTCTCTCTGTTCCCTACGAAATCGAGTCCGTTTTTGCAAAGGACAGTAACCGGGTGGATGAGGCCGATTTGGAAGCTCTCAGAACTGGCATCACCAATGCTTCTGTCCGAAGAATCGTTGTCACCTACGGAACAGATCGAATGGTAGAAGCTGCACGTAGCGTAGGAAACACCGCTGGCAAAACGGTTGTTTTCACGGGTGCGATGATACCGTATCGGTTTCGGGACTCTGAGGCTGTCTTCAACATCGGTTCGGCAGTGCTTGCCGCACAATTTCTTGATCCTGGAGTTTATATCGTCATGCACGGTCGTGTCTTTGACCCTAAGGAGACGCGGAAAAACATGGGAATCTCCATGTTTGAAGAATAAATCAATTAGGGAAGGCTAATTCGGGTAGAGAATTTACGAGGTGACCTAATGGATAGAATCAACGAAGCGCTAATGGGCGTAATCAATTCAATCAACGATGTCCTTTGGGGGAAGGTCCTCGTTTTCGCGCTCATCGGTTCCGGTTTGTATTTTACCACCGTCCTCGGTTTCATTCAGGCTCGCCGTTTGGTTCACTCGGTAAAGGTCTTGAACAAGGGCCGCCACGTTGATTCGGGTATCAGTCCATTCAAGACCTTTTGCACTTCGCTTGCCGCCCGTGTTGGGACCGGAAATATTGCCGGAGTCGTGATTGCAATGACGATGGGAGGACCCGGAGCCATATTCTGGATGTGGTTGAGTGCCTTTCTTGGAATGGCGACCTCTCTGGTCGAGTCGACCCTCGCACAGGTGTATAAGATCAGGGATTCCGAAGGAGAGTTTCGGGGTGGTCCGGCTTACTACATGGAGAAAGGCATAGGCTCGCGAAAAATGGGAATGCTTTTTTCGGTCCTGCTGATCTTGGCCTTCGGCTTCGCCTTTAACGCAGTGCAGTCCAACACCATTGTCGATTCAATGGGCGGTATATTCGATGTGAAGGCTTACGTGATCGGCATCGTCGTAGTCGTTCTCACCGCCTTTGTGATCATGGGTGGTCTGAAAAAGATCGCGACAACTGCTGGGATCCTGGTTCCGATCATGGCAGTCAGCTATCTTCTAATCGCCCTTCTCGTCGTTGTGCTAAATATCAGCGAAGTGCCGAGTGCCTTTTTGCTCGTCTTTCAGGACGCGTTTGGCGTTCGGGAAGCAGGTGCAGGGGTAGTCGGCTACACCATCGCTCAGGCTATGCGACATGGTATCTCGCGCGGCCTCTTTTCCAACGAGGCGGGGATGGGGTCTGCGGCCAATATCGCGGGAAGTGCGACACCGGTGCCGAATCACCCTGCCTCCCAAGGATATGTCCAAATGCTTGGAGTCTTTGTGGATACTTTCGTCATCTGCACAGCGAGCGCGGCGATGATTTTGTTGACTGGGGGACTTGAGCATGCAGATGGCAGGACGGGCATCAGTCTCATGCAGTTTGCTTTGTCAGAAGAATTAGGTGCTTGGATCAAATATTTTCTCGGTCTCTCGATACTGTTTTTCTGTTTCAGTTCGATTATCGCGAATTACAGTTACGCGGAGACCAATTTCCTGTTCTTGAATGGAAATACTCCGAAAGGGCTTTTTCCGTTCAGGTTGGTGGTTTTGGTAGTCGTCATGACTGGTGCACTTCTCGACCTTCCAGTCGTTTGGGGCTTGGCTGACGTCACGATGGGCTTGATGGCGCTGACAAACATCACGGCGCTCATTATTCTTTCGAGGAAAGGAATCTCGACGATCCGAGACTACAATAAGCAGGACAAGTCCGGTGCAACGCCAGTCTTTGATGGTGGAAGTGTTCCCGGCCTTGACCCTGAGATATGGCCTGAACGGGATACCTCCTCAGAAAGTCCATAGCTTCGACCTTGGGCCCGTTGACGGAGGGTCGCCTTCAAAGTATGGTCGGATTCATGGAAAAGGAGCAGTTTTCCCAAGAGGACCGTGAGAGTTTAATGGGTTGGATGGAACGTCGTGGAGGAACGCGACAGCAAGCCGAGATCGCAGTGAGGCAGCTGATGAAAAAGGCGACTCAGTTGGCAGACGAAGAGTCAATTGCTCCGATTGAGGCTATGGGGCGTCTGCTCAGTAAGATCGCTCAAGCCGAAAAGATCATGGAAGAAAACGGCATCCCGATCGACCACGACAGGCAATAGAGGATCAGCGTTTTATATTTCCCGATTTTTAGAAGGGTAAATTCCTCTCAGACCAGCTAATAGAGGGGGAATTGCGCGTTTTACCTGTTGACTAGCAAATTGGAAGCCTGCTTCCATAGGAACGAATCTAATAACCTCAACAGACTAAAACCGAATTATGAATAAAGCAGAACTCGTCGAACAAATCCAATCCAACTTAGGGGACGACACCTCGAAAGCAGCCGCAGAGCGCTCTTTGACTGCCGTCCTTGACGCTATCAAAACCAGCATCGCGTCAGCTGGAAAAGAAGTGAAGCTGAGTGGTGATGCCAGCAAGGCAGAGGCCGTTCAACTCGTTGGTTTCGGAACCTTCTCTGTAGTCCGCCGTGATGCACGCTCCGGTCACAATCCTGCAACTGGTGAAGCGATCAAGATCAAGGCTGCCAAGAACGTGAAGTTCAAGCCAGGGGCTGGACTGAAGGACCTCCTCTAAGAATTTTAGATGTTTTTCGCAAAGCCCGCTGGTTTATCCGGCGGGCTTTTTTCTTGCTACCGTGATTAACCGACTGATCCTCGTAAGCCTTGAGTGACGTTCACAGAGTTTTTGAAACCCTCTTTCAAAGGAAGCCTGTCTTTGTAACCCGTGCCCCTGGCCGAGTAGAGTTTATAGGGAACCATACTGATCACAACGGAGGGCAGGTTCTAGGTGCTGCTGTGAATCGGTTCCTTAGGGTTGGCGTTGCTCCAAGAGAGGATGGTGAGGTCCATTTCGCTTCGGAAGGGAATCCGAAAGTAGAAGTGTTTCCTGACATCGAGTCAGCTCTTTCCCGAGGAGAGGGTTGGCTTCGCTATCCGTTGGGGGTCCTACAGCTACTGCGGGAGAAGGGTGTCAGTTTTGATGGTGGGTTCTCTTTCCTGGTGTCCAGCGCAATCCCCTCAGGAGCAGGGTTAAGCAGTAGTGCGGCTTTCGAATTGGCGTCATCGCTGGCTTTTGAAGAGCTCTCTGGTCAAACCATCGACCGTCTTGAAAGGGTCCGTCTTTGCAGACGAGCTGAGAACGAAGTAGTCGGTGTCCCCTGTGGAATTCTTGATCAGGGAGTGTCCGGGTTCGGAGAAGAAAATCGTCTGGTTCATATCGACTGTGCGGACGAGACGATTCGGACGGTTGCTGGTCCGGTAGACTCGTGTTTGTGGGTGTTTGAGTCAGGAATCAAACACAGCCTTGTCGATTCCCTGTATGCGGAGCGCCACGGCGAGTGCGTGCAAGCTTTTGAAATGATTCGGGAAGTATTTCCGGAAATTCAGTTTCTTGCGCATGTGACACCGGCGCAACTTGATGAAGTAGAAGATCGCATGCCGGAGGTGATCGTGAAACGGGCGCGTCACGTCATCGGCGAGAACCGACGAGTCGAACAGTGTGTGCGGCTTTTAGAGATCTCTGATTTAGAGGGTGTGGGTCGACTATTGAAGGAATCGCATTGGAGTTCTTCCAAACTTTTCGAGAATAGTATTCCGGAATTGGATACTTTGGTGTCCTTGTTGAGTCAGGAAGATCTCGTATTCGGTGCACGTCTTACTGGAGGTGGCTTTGGTGGCGCAGTGATGGCTCTAGGGTCCAATGACTTTTCAGAGGAAGACGCTCGGAGAGTAGCGGATTCTTTTGCTGACGAGTATGGAAGTTCGCCACGCTTCGCAAAGATGTCGATAACCGAGGGAGCTGTCGTGGAAGTTTCAAAGCCCTAGGTTACCCGGAATGGATTGGCGTTTTTTTCGACTGGGCTGTTGAGGTGGTTCGAAATTTCTGAGGACTGCGAGAGAGGGAAGGTCTTCAAAGCTGGTTTAGTCTGATTGAGCAGGAAGATTCGTTCGATCTTTTCGGAATTTTGGCTCAGTAGATCCCACTTCTTTCACAAACTGGATAATGGGTATAAGAGTTGTTTGAGAGTTCTTTCAATTCCGGGGTTCGTGTTCCGTATATCGAATAAAATTTGCTTTTCCGGCAGACTTCGATGGTTTGGTCACTTCACGCCCCTGATCCCTCAAAGCTTCTGTTGATGCGGGGCAATCGGATATGTTTTTATAATGGGTATTACTCTATGGTAGTCTTTATTCCAAATGAGTCTCGGGCAGGGGAGAGGCGGTGTGCCGTCTCCCCTGAAACGGTAAAGAAATACCGCGAGTTCGAAGTTCCAGTGGAGGTTTTGGTTGAAACCGGTCTCGGGGAGGCGTCAGGTTTTTCTGACGAGGATTTCCGATCCGTTGGCGCGACAGTTTTGCCCTCTCCGGTAGAGGGTTTGGCGAGAGCGAACATTGTTCTTGGGGTGCGGCCGCCCGATCTGGACCTGGTGAAGGATTATCAGGCGGGTAGTCTCTCAATCAGCCTTCTGGACCCGAAGGTAAATTCGGACTTGGTTCAGGCCTTTGCCGAGCGAGGCGTAAACGCAATTAGCCTTGAAATGATTCCCCGAACGACTCTTGCGCAGAAAATGGATGTTCAGAGCTCGCAGTCCAGCCTCGCTGGGTTTTCAGCTGTGATCACAGCCGCCCAGCTCTTGGGAAAAGTGTTTCCGATGATGATGACGCCGGCTGGAACGATATCTCCGGCTCGCGTTTTTGTGATCGGAGTTGGAGTGGCTGGACTTCAGGCAATTGCGACTGCGAAACGCCTTGGTGCCAGGGTCGAAGCGTACGACACCCGTCCCGATGTGGAGGAGCAGGTAAAGTCGCTGGGAGCGAAGTATTTTAAAATCGATATTGGGAAGACGGGCCAGACCGACCAAGGTTACGCAAAAGAGCTCAGTCCTGAACAGATTGAGTTGCAGAAGAAAGGAATGGCGAGAGCCTGTGCGAATGCCGACGTGGTCATCACTACCGCCAAAGTTTTTGGGCGGCCTGCTCCCCGGATTGTGACCAAGGAAATGTTGGCCCAGATGCGGCCGGGCGCCTTGGTCGTTGATTTGGCTGCAGACAGTGGAGGCAATGTGGAGGGAACGGTTGCAGGAGAAGTAGTCGAATTGGACAAGGGAATAAGGATAGTTGGCACTACGTGCCTGGAGGCCACCGTTGCTCGGGACGCATCGGGAATGCTAGCCTCGAACCTACTCGCTTTGATCGATCATTTTTATGACAAAGGAGCCGACGGTTTTGGCTACCGGGAAGACGATGAAATTTTGCAGGGATGCCTCGTTGTGAAGGATGGCAAAATCATCAAAGATTCTTTCAAGACATCCTGAACACCCCAACTGCACAAGACGATGGAACTAGTACTACTACTCTTTATTTTCACCCTAGCCGCGTTTCTCGGATTTGAGTTAATTGCCAAGGTTCCTTCCCAACTTCACACGCCACTTATGTCGGGATCGAACGCGATATCCGGCATCACAATTGTAGGTGCGATCATGGCAACAGGGCTCTCCGATTCGACGTTCTCTCATGTTCTTGGCTTTGTTGCGCTCGTTTTGGCTACGGTAAATGTTGTGGGCGGCTATCTGGTCACCAACCGCATGCTAGTGATGTTCAAGAAGAAGGAGAAGGACTCACAGTGAGCTCGATTCTCGTCAATATCGCTTACATCGCTGCTGCAATCCTTTTCATCTTCGGGATCAAGATGCTCGGCTCTGCCGACACGGCACGTCGAGGTAACCTAATCTCAGCATTGGGTATGTTGCTGGCGATTGTTGTCACCCTTTTTAAGTCCGGAATGGATTACCAGTGGGTGTGGATTGGTCTCGGGGTTGGTGCTGTCATTGGTGCGATTTGGGCGCGTTGGGTCAAAATGACTGGAATGCCGGAACTGGTAGCTCTTTTCAACGGGTTTGGAGGTTTGGCTTCTACTCTCGTCGCTTGGGCGGAGTATCAAAAATACTTTTCGGAAGGTGGAATTGGTGGAGTTGAGAACGCGACTTTTCTGGCGGTTGTAATCGTGGCGGCTACCTGGATCGGAGGACTCACATTCTCGGGCAGTATGGTTGCGTGGGGAAAGCTCTCGGGAAGGCTATCTGGGAAACCTACGCTGCTTCCGAGGCAACGGCTCATTGCCGTTGTTCTTGTGGTGCTAACGATATCAAGCGGAACGGTTTTCGGTCTCTACCCAGACAGTCCGATCGCGTACGGGATATTTCTAGGGGTTCTGGTTGCAGGGATAGGCCTTGGTATTTTCGGCGTGCTGCCTATTGGCGGTGGGGACATGCCGGTAGTGATTTCGCTGCTCAATAGTCTTTCGGGCTTGGCTGCGTCGGCAGCGGGATTCGCGATTCAGAACAATGTTCTGATTGTTGCCGGTTGTTTGGTAGGCTGCTCAGGTCTGATTTTGACCTTAATTATGTGCAAGGCCATGAACCGCAATCTGGCAAACGTCTTGTTCAGCGGGTTTGGCGGAGAAACTCAGGGAAGCACTGAGGAAGTAGAGGGTGAGATGAAAGCGGCCTCTGTATCGGATGCCTACTACGTTTTGGAAGCTGCTCGCTCTGTAGTCATCATACCTGGATACGGAATGGCGGTTGCTCAGGCTCAACACGTGGTCAAGGAATTGGGCGATCTTCTGGAAGATAACGGCGCCGAAGTCTCCTACGCGATTCATCCGGTGGCTGGCAGGATGCCGGGCCATATGAATGTGCTACTAGCAGAGGCTGATGTTCCCTACGAGCAGTTGGTCGAGATGGATGCGATCAACCCGCGGATGTCATCCGTTGATGTGGCTATCGTGATTGGTGCAAATGATGTCGTTAATCCTGCAGCGTCAGAAGATTCTTCCAGCCCAATCTACGGGATGCCTATCATCACGGCCAATGAAGCCCGAACGGTATACGCTCTCAAGCGAGGACAGGGCGCCGGATTCTCGGGCCTGGTGAACAAGCTGTATTTTCTTGAAAGAACAAGAATGCTCTACGGTGATGCAAAAGAAACGGTGGCAGCGCTCGTAGCGGAGTTCAAAAGGTAGCCTGACACTCCTGATTTGAAATTTGAAATCTCAAATTTGAGATTCAATTGGATCAACCCTGCTGTGCCTCTCTTGCGTAATTGGCAACTGAGGCAAAAAGGGCATGAGCGAAGGAGGCAATGGTCACTAGAACGAGTTGCAGTTCTTGGTCCGTGAAAAAGATCGTATCACCTTCTCGGAAGACCTTCCGCTTTTCAATCATCTGCGGTTGGAGAGGAGGGACTTCTGGATCGATGACAGTGGATTCGTCGACGGCTTTCAATTCTACGACCAACTCCCCGCTCTCGTCGGTTTGCGAGGCGTCCACCTTTGTCTTTTGTCGCATAAATCCTTGGGCGATGAAGCCGAGTGAGGTCAGGGAATCCTCCAGCTCACAGCGAATGTCGTAATCTCTCTCGAGAGCGTCAAATTTCTGGTCAAGGGGCGCTTGCACGAATGCTTTCTGCGCTGTCTGGGCTTGATCCTGAATCTCCTTTTGCTGCCCAGGTAGATCACGGTTTGCTTTTGCGAGAGATAGAAAGAGATGGGCATTGTTGAGGCAGGTTACACTTAGATTCATGGCATCACCTACCACCTGCCGAATCAGTAGGTCTCGCGCGTAGGCTTGGGTTTGCTCAAAGTTCTGGTGAGCGCGTCCGGCAGGCATGATAAACACACCTTTCGCGATCCTGTCGTAATCCTCTTCTTCGGCCCGTTGTCTAGCGGCTAGGTTGAAAGCCAGCATATCAAAATGGCGTTGGAGCCCGCCCATGAATTGGTTGACCAGGTCCTGAAGATTGATTTGCCGGGTTTGCCCACCGCCTTTTTCGGATTCAGCGCTCATCAAGGTAACAGTTGGCAGGAGCCCGGAAGAGTGCAAAGCCTTTTCTTCGTCGGACCTTGGTTGCATCTATTCACCTTCCTAAGTATCCTCCGTCTATGACTGTAGTAACTGATACTCACACCCGTGTCGTTGACTCTCTCCGGCAAGTCGTTGCTGATTGCTATGCCCTTCTCGGGCAGACTCAGCTCTGTCACTGGAACGTGGAGGGACCGAGCTTTTTCACGCTCCATACCGCCTTCGAAGAGCAGTATACCGAGCTGTTCACCGCAGTGGATGAAATCGCAGAGAGAATCCGTGCGCTGGGTGCCTATTCACCCGGAGGTCTCGCAAACCTGGCACAGATGGCTGGTTTTGAAGAGATCGTCGAAGATGCTCCGGCAAAAACGATGGTAGAAAAGCTAATTGGGCAAAACAAACTCCTCATCGCTCATCTGGCGGAGGCGCGCGATGCCGCTGGTTCCGCGAATGACAAGGAAACGGAGGACTTGATGATTGCTCGGATTCAAGTCCACGAGAAGACTTGCTGGATGTTGGGAAGCTACCTGAAAGGGTAGTTCTGGGTCCAGGGTTTGGAGACCAACGGGTACGGGATCGACGGCTGCTCCGGTGGCTGGATCCTGGCCGCGTGGGACCAATCGGGTTATCGTTGGTCGTTTCTAGATTCTCTCCGCGGGCTATTCCAAGAAGTTGGATCAAGTCTTGTCTTGATCGATATACCGATTGGACTTCCTACTCGCGAACAGCCGTTCCGTCGGTGCGATAGTGAGGCGCGGAGGCGAATTGGAAAAGGAAGAAGCTCAAGTGTCTTTTCTCCTCCTTCGGGAAACGCGAGTCGTTCTCCAAGTTACTCGAAAGCCTTAGAAACGAACCGTGCTGAAGTCGGAAAAGGGTTCTCTATCCAGGCGTGGAACCTCGTCCCTAAGATTCGGGAGGTAGAGGAGTTTTTGGCGAGGTCTCCAACGGTCGATCTGCGCGAGTCTCACCCAGAGGTGTGTTTTCAAGCACTATCCGGTAGTCACGATATGGGTAGCAAGCATACTGCCGAAGGGATTCTCAAGCGGATGGAGATTTTGCGGCGGTTTGATTTGGATTTCGATGAGAGTCTGCAAAACGCAACGAATTGTCAGCCACTCAAGAAGGCCAAGATGGATGATTATCTCGACGCGGCTATCCTCGCTCGGGTGGCCGGAGGATCTTTGAAGTTCCTGCCGGAAGATGCCAATCCCTCTGAGCCAAAAATATGGATACCCAAATGAGAAAGTCAGGACACCTTTTCCAGAGGATGAATCCTTACCGGGAACCCCGGAGAGGCGAGACAGGATTCTGGAGGTCTTTCAAGAGGCTCGAACCCATTGAGGGGAAAAAGATGTGCTGTCCACTTATCTGGGGTAACGGGTGCGAAGCGATAGGGCTCGTGGGATACGGTTCCCGTATACAGCTTTTCGTTGCGTGGGTTTGAGGCAAAAAGGCGATATCGTTCGAGAAGAAAATATTCCAGTGTCTCGGGCCTTGCAGTTTGAAGACCCTCGGAAGGGCGCCTCCAGATAAACTCGTCGATGGGATTCTCGGTATGGCGGTTTCGTCGTTCTGACCGGTAGTGAATGCTGTCATCCACCACGCTGACGCTCATCCTCGCATTTTTGTAGTTCAGGTGAAAGAAAACCCGCGCCCCCCAGACTGCGAAAGGGGCTCCGGCGTCAAGGGAGTAAAACCATACTCCAGGCCTGTCTTTCCAATCCCTTACATAGGTGCGAAGGTTGAGTTCAGGGAAGGCACTTCGCTTTCCTGGAAGTGGAAAACCGAGCACCCGCACCTTTTCCATCTGGAATGGTACGATCCCCACCCATGCCGAGCCGTCAAACGTATCCACTCTCAGACCCTCCGGTAGTGTCTTTGCGATTGCTCCTTCCTCGAATCTCCAATGGAGGAACAGAAGATCTTTCCACCGTTGGGTCATCACCACTCTCTTCTTGCAGGCTTGCAAAGACATAATCCACGATTGCGGTAGACCAGTGATTCCTCAAGTCGGACTCCGTAAACATCAATCCCCCGACTAACTTGCGCTTTCAACGAAAGGCTGACTCCCTTTCCGGGATGAAAAGGAGCCAGAGCAGAGTTCTCATAGTCGGTGCAGGGATTGCCGGGCTTTTGGCGGCGGTTACGCTTCAACGGGCCGGTGTTTCAGTGAAGGTCTTGGAGAAGGGCCGCGGTTTTGGCGGTCGGATGGCGACGCGGCGGATGGCGGGAGGTCGCCTTGATCATGGGGCACAGTTTTTTACGGTCCGCACACCCGAGTTTGGCGTCTGGGTCGAAGAATGGTTGGAAAAAGGATGGATTCGCGAGTGGTTTCGGGAGGCGCCGTGGGATTCGACTCCGGGAGGCCATCCTCGCTACGTAGGGATCTCGGGCATGACCGAGGTGCCAAAGGGCTTAGGGGCGGAGCTGGATGTGGAGCGTTCGGTTCGGGTAGAATCGACACGTTGGGATGGAAACCGCTGGAGAGTAAAGGTTGAAAATGGGGAGACCTACGAGACGGATACGCTGATCGTGACCGCTCCGGTCCCGCAAGCGGTGGCCCTTTTGGATGGCTCCAGAATATCGCTTCCAGCCCACGATTGGACTGCTATCCAAGCCGTTGGCTATGAGCCCTGTTTGACTGCTCTTCTCGTTCTCGATGGTCCAAGTGGGTTGCCGGAGCCCGGTGGCGTGAAGCTGTCGGGGGAGCCGATTGAGTGGCTCGGCGACAATACCCGCAAAGGGATTTCTCCCGGCGTTTCGACCGTCACGGTGCATAGCACTCCCGCTTTTGCGCGAGAGTATTGGGATGCCCCGGACGATGAAAGGTTACCTCTCTTACAAGAGGCTGCGGAAGTCCATCTTGGATCGACCGTTGTCGAGGGTTCAGTTCATCGCTGGAAGTTCAATGTGCCGCTGCGCGGTTTGGATTGCGGCTACTATTGGAGCAGCGAGTATTCCCTTGGGCTAGCGGGTGATGGATTCGGAGGGCCTCGTGTTGAGGGATCTGCAGTGTCCGGACTCAAGCTCGGACAGTTTCTCGTCTCTGAATGTCTCTAGTCCTAATCCTCCTCCCGCTGCTGGCGGGATTCTTGTATGCGCTTTCTTCCCTCTTTTTGAAAAAAGCGTTTCAGGATGGTGTCGGATTGATGCGAGTGCTGTTCGTTTCAAATATAATGATGGGATTCATGATCATTGGGCTTCTTCCCTTAGAAGGAGAACCGATCCAATGGGGTAATCTCCATCTTCCACTGATTGGAGGTCTCTTCTTTTTCCTTGGGCAAGTCTTCACTTTTGTCGCAATCCGAGTGGGGGATGTGTCAATAGTCACCCCGACGATGGGCACCAAAGTGATTCTTGTTGCGGTCTATGGGAGTCTTTTCTTTGGGAGGGAATTGAGTATGATGGGTTGGGTTGCGGTGGTTTTAGCGGGAGGCGCAGTCGTTCTTCTTGGAATCACACCTGACTCGGAAGGGAGTAGGGCTTCTGTCTGGAAGGCCATTGGTTGGGCGTTTGTCTCGTGTTCGTTTTTTTCGATGAGCGACAATCTTGTATCGGAGTGGTCACCGGCTTTTGGGAGGCCAGCGTTTCTTGTGATTACGTTTCTGACGGTTGCAGTGATGTCTGTTGTCCTGATTCCTTTCTTTAGTGCGCCGTTACGGGCGATTCCCGTTTCTGCATGGAAGTGGTTGGGGTTGGGTGGATTCTTGCTGGCTTTTCAAGCTCTTCTGCTCGGGCTTGCATTGGTGGTCGAGAATCCGATTGTGGTGAATACGATCTACTCGAGCCGCGGGTTATGGGCCGTAATTCTTGTAGTGTTGATTGGATCTTTTTTTGGGAACCGCGAAGGAAAGTTGGCCAAATGGGTGTTGGCGGCCCGGGCAAGTGGATCGGTTTTGATTCTGGTGGCGATCTACCTGATGCTTTTTGTGGCTGGAGTGGACTAGTCGATTGGTTACGATGCCATTGATGAAGGTAGCGCTGCTCTTCCTGTTACTCATTCTCTGTGTGGTGGCCGCTGTAGGTATTTTTCATTTTCGAAAGTCTGTCCCGTCCGGACTCAACGAACGTGGGCCCGTTCGTTTTCTGAGTCCGGAAAGCGTGAAGTTCTATGCCGACATCACGGCAGAGCGTTCGGGTGGTGAACGCTGGGTGAGTCAGGAGATTTTTGAGACCGTTCTTCAGCAGATCCGTTCTGCGGACCGATTCATTGTTGCAGACTTTTTTTTGATCAATGAGTTTGCTGGTGGTCCTCCAGAAGGCGTGGAGAAAGATGACTCTTTGTCGTCCCGTTTTGTCGAAGCACTAGTAGAGGCGAAGCGTGCGAGCCCAGCGATGCCGGTGATCTTGATCACGGATCCGCTCAACACCCTCTACGGTGGCATAGATCAACCGCTTTTCGAAAAGCTTGATCAAAGTGGAGTAGAAGTTGTTTTGACGGATCTTCGCCAGCTACGGGATAGTAATCTGGCTTACTCCGCATTCTGGCGCGCTTTTTTCGGTTGGTGGGGAAGCCCGCGAGGTCAACTGGTCAAAAACCCTTTAGGGGAGGGTAGGATCGGACTTCATGCGTTCCTCGAAATGCTGAATTTCAAGGCCAATCATCGCAAACTGTTGATTATCGGAATGAACGAGGGAGACACTTTCGGTTTGGTGACTTCCGCTAATCCTCACAGTGCTAGTAGCTTACATGGAAATGTTGCTCTTGAATTTTCGGGCCCCTTGGCAGTGGATCTACTCCGTTCTGAGGAGGCAGTCTACCGTATGTCTACGGGTGAGGACTTTCCTTTGGAGATTCAGAAGGTGCTCAAAACGGAGACCATCGATGAGGTTAAGGATGAGGAGAGTCTGGAGGCGAAAATCATTACGGAGAAAGCGATCAAACGGGAGCTTCTGGATCAAATTGGTGGGCTTGGTAAAGGGGATGAGTTGGACCTCGCCCTTTTTTATTTTTCAGATTTCGAACTCAAAAGAGCTCTGGTCGAAGCAGAAGAACGGGGTGCGACTGTTCGCCTCTTGTTGGATCCTAGTGAAGATGCGTTTGGACGTAAGAAGAACGGCATCCCCAACCGTCAGGTGGCGCAATGGTTGGTTCAACGGGGAGTCGAGGTAAGATGGTTCCGGACAAGCGGTGAGCAGTTTCACACGAAAATGGCGCTCTTTCGATACGGAGGAAATCGAGCCACCCTTATTCTTGGCTCCGCCAACTGGACTCGTCGCAATCTGGATAACTACAATCTTGAGACCAACGTTTCGCTGTCTGGACCGATCAGTTCACCGGTTTTTGTGGAGGCGGGTGACTACTTTTCGTTCGTGTGGGGGGATGATTCTCGTCAGGGCAGCGAGGGTGTTCCTTCGGATTTGGTCACGAGCCTGAGCTTTGACAAATACCACGATCCTTCGGCCTTCAGGAAGGTGCTTTATTGGATTATGGAGCGAACGGGAGCCAGCACTTTTTAGAGCACTCGTCTTTGGAGGAATCAAATCGAGTCGGTATCACTCGGTTAGCTGGAGCGAAGGCTCGAAGGAAAGCGAATCCCCATCTTCTGCGACCCGATCGGAATCGGCGAAAGCCGCAAACGCAATCATCGCTGCATTGTCTCCTGTCAGTTCAGGATCGGCAATTAAGGCCGGAAGTTTTTTTTCTTCACCAATTGCAGTGAAACGGCTGCGCAGAGAGCGGTTATTGGCCACACCTCCTGAAAGACCGAGGCTTCGGATCGTTTCCTCTCCCTTGAGCACTTGCTCGACTTTTCGGCACAACGCGTCGACCACCGCTTCTTGGTAGGAGGCACAAAGGTCGTTCATGGAACTCTTGATTGACAAAGAATCCATTTTTTCCAACCGGTAGCGAAGGCTCGTTTTTACCCCACTGAAACTGAAAGCTCGATCAGTGGAATCAGCAAAGGCTCGAGGGAATTGAAATGCTCGAGGGTTTCCTTCCTGCGCCAACCTTTCGATCTCGACGCCTCCGGGGTAGGGCAAGCCAAGAAGCTTTGCTCCTTTATCGAGTGCTTCACCCGCTGCATCGTCTCGGGTTTCGGCAAGGATCGAGAGTTCCAGGTCTTTCTCGATACGGAATAACAGGGTGTTACCCCCGCTCACGATCAAACCGAGGTGTGGAAGCAGCTGATCTACTTCCTCGCGAAAAGAACTGGGAGCTGCTGTGTGTATCCCGAGAAAAGGAGACCATGCATGCCCGACTAAATGGTTCACACCAACGATTGGACAGTCGTTGTAGATCGAAAATCCCTTGGCGGCTGCAATCCCTACTGCAAGGCATCCGGCAAGGCCTGGACCGCGTGTTACCGCTACCTGAGTGATCTCGTTGGGGTCAATAGACCTGCGGAATTCGAGGAACAAACGGGAGAAGTGCCCTAGGTGTTCTCGCGCTGCAAGATCGGGAACCACGCCTCCAAATTCACGATGTATATCGAGTTGGCTATGGACGACGGACCAAACTATCCCTTGGGAAGGATCGAAGACGGCAAGAGCTGATTCATCGCAGGAACTCTCAACTCCGAGGATCATAGTCTCGCTGCTCGCCGGTGATTAACCTTCGAGCGGTCTCAAGAGTCTCATCCTCCACAGGAGTGAATCCAAAACGTTCCACGAACTCATCTTCGGAGAGCCCGAAATCGTGACTGGATTGGATGGATAGCCGAAGAATGTCCTCTTCACTCAGGTCGACTACCATGTCCGGCTCGAGTCCAACTCCTTCGATTGCCCGACCGTCTGGTAAAATATACCGAGCCGTCGTCAGGGAAAGCCCGTCGCCTCCCTCAAACTGGAAGACGGATTGCACCGATCCTTTTCCATGAGACACTTCTCCAACCACAACGGCTCGTCCTAGAGATTGAAGGACACCGGCGAGAATCTCAGAAGCGGATGCGCTGAAGCGGTTCTGCAGAATGACGATGGGAAGATACTCAGGGACAAAGACAGGCTCCGTCGTTCGAAATTGCTGCACGACCCCAGCGCCCCTTCCCTCTACGGACAAGACCGTCTGATTCGCCGGGACAAAGAGGTCGATCATTTCCTGTGCAGCGGTGAGCAGCCCTCCCGGATTGTTGCGTAAATCCAGAATCAGGCCGGACACGTTGTCCTCTACCATCTTTCCTATGGCCTCCCGTAATTCGTCGGCAGTCCGTTGTCCAAAGATCCCCACGGGGATGTAACCGACATTTCCTTCGAGCAATTCTACGTCGCCTATGCTCGCGAAGGTAAGCTGTCTCCTTTCGACAGATCTGCGCAAAACTTCTGCTTCACCCTCTCGTCGCACCCCGACTTGGACAGTAGTCTTTGGTTCCCCACGCAAGAGTGCGACTACTCCCCCCGTTCCTTCCATGCTCACGTCTTGGCCATCTACCTCCACGATCCAATCACCGGCGAGAAACCCTACCTCACGAGCTCCACCCTGTGGATTCAGGCCCATAATATAGACTTTTCCTTCGACTTCCCGTACTTCTGCCCCGATCCCTCCATAGGACTGTCGAGTAGGGATGTCGTAGGTTTCGAATTCGGAATCGGTCAAATAGGTCGAGTAAGAGTCCAGTCCTCCGATCAAACCATGGAGAGCATTGTCGCCCAGTTGATCAAAGTGTGACCGTGATTCGCTGACGTAGGACTCCTCGGCCAGCAGCATTACGTATCCGACTTTGCCCAAATTACGCCAGAAGGAGACTGAAAAGACACCATCGAGATGAGGGGCACGGATGTACAGAAACACCATCTGGACCGAAACAAAGATCACTAGGACGGAGATGATGAAAGTTCGAAAGCGCACGGAGATGGTCTTAGAAAGCAGGAACGATATTGATTATTTTGTCATCCTTCAAACAGGAAGGTGGGTTCGTGAGAAAGGGGTTTCTTGATGCAGGGTCGAGGCATTGCTACAAAAGAACTCGTAGCAGATCGCCGACATCGGCAATCCAGTTTCGCACTGGCTCTCTAAGCCAGAATACGTAAAGCGTTACCGCGAGGCAGAGCATGGGTCCAAATGGAACTGCCGTTCCGAAGCCAAGAGTTTCACTTTCTTCTTCCGACTCCCCTTCCCGACCATCGTTCTTGGGGGGTTCGATTGATTTTTCCCCATCTCCACTGACCCGCTTCCAGAGGAGAATGGGGAGAAGAACAACGGTTCCTATCACCGCACCGCCAAAAAGGGAGAATACCGCACCCTCCCAACCACAAAAAGCGCCGAAACAGCCCGCCAATTTTACGTCGCCCTGGCCGAGTGCCTCTTTTCGAAAGATAATCTCCGCAATGGCTCCGAACCAATACAGGACGGCAGATCCAACGAGTGCGCCGATAACCGCAGTGCTCAACCCGGAGAACGTGGCAACACCTCCGGGATTGGCAAAATCGTGGAGCTCAGGGACTAAAGCCGACAAAAAGACTCCGACAAACATTCCACCAACCGAAAAACGATCCGGAATGATGAAATGATCGAGATCGATGAAGACTGCAGGCACGAGGAGTGCGAAGAACACCCACCAGCAGAGTGCTACAGGGATTGGTGCAATTAGCCAAGAAGCTAGGAAAAGGCAGCCGGTTAGAAACTCGACAAAGGGGTAGCGGATAGAAAAACGGAGGTCGCAGCAGCGGGCATTTCCCCGGAGGATGAACCAGCTCAGAATAGGAATATTGTCATACCAAGAGATTGATTTTCCGCAGGCACATTTCGAGCCGGGAAATATGACTGATTTACCTTCGGGAATCCGGTAGATACAGACATTGAGGAAGCTCCCGACGATTGAACCTAGGACAAAAGCGAAAACCCACCCCAACCAGGGCAAAGACTCCAAAACCTGTGCAGCGGCTTCCACTGAGTCTTGTGTAGCGTCAGGATGCGAAAAAGGTCGATGCCAAAAGCGAAACTCTCATCTCCAGGGTGAAGCTGTCTCTTTGCTGTTTTTCAGCTCGGTCCGTGGCGCCTTTGGGTGGCTCCCTATGCCCCCTCAGCAAGGAAAAGAACCGGCTCGATATTCAATGCCCGGCACCATCGCTTTCCATAAGTTCAGCTTCCTGGTAGAACGGTAGATCTTTGTCGATGTGCTTGTCGTCGAAAAGGAGCAGAAGGGCGGCGGCGGTTCCGGATGCGAGTGCCATGCCGAAGAGAAAAATTATGGTCAGCAATTTCCCGTCGTAAATGAGGTGCATGAACCAAAAAATCACGCCGACAAACTTTACGAGGGACAAAAAAATCAGAGAACCAAAAATCAACCACGAGCCGGGAAAGGGGAGGAAAATGATCACCAGCTCGATGCCCGTCAAAGCCGTCATCAGGAAGGCCAGATTCATGAAAGTGAAATACTTTTTCTGCTCAGCGATGAGAAATTCTTTATCGACTGAGGGATCGGCTACCGTGGCGTGTGACATGGGTGGTGTTTTGGATTTGAATCTGCGAGTTGGGCAACCACGAAGGACTCGGAGAGCACAGAGAATCTGAGGGCTAGAGAATGAGGCGCTTGATACCGTCCTTGAGTGTAGAAACGTTGAAGTTGAGAATCAGCCCGAGATGGATTTGCGCGAGTTTCATGTAGGTCAGGATTTGTTGCGACGTGAATGGGGTCGATAGCTTTAACACTCTTCAGTTCCTTCGTGTTTTTCGTGCCCTCTGTGGTTCATCCCTACACATACTCGATCAGATACACCGCGGTGAAGATGACGATCCAAACAATGTCGACGAAGTGCCAGTAAAGCCCTGCGGTCTCAACATCGACTGCGTTCTCGTGCGCGTTGAACTTGGGAGAGAATGAGTAAACCAACCATGAGATGAGCCACAGAATCCCGAGAGCGACGTGAACCCCGTGTGTGCCGGTCATGACATAGAAGGTCGAACCAAATGTCCCTGTTGAGAGAGTGAGGCCAAGGTGGACAAAGTGGTTGAACTCGTAAACCTGCCCGCCGAGGAACAGAGTCCCAAAAATGATGACTCCGACGAGATTCCACCGAAATGACTTCACGTCCCCTTTGTGAATGGCCGACACAGCTAGAGCCATCAGGAGAGAACTCATCAGGAGGATGAAGCTACTGGCAGTGGTTAGCTCAATGTCGAATACCGTAATTGGATCCACGCCTACGTTTTCATAGATTTTTCGATAGACGAGGTGAGTCGTGATCAAAGTGCCGAAAAACATGCAGTCGGACGCGAGGAACAACCACATCATGAGCTTCTTGTTGTCTAGCCCGGTCGGGATGTGGTCAGCCGGATGGGAAGCGTCTGCAGCGTGGCTCATGCTTTTTCCTCAGGATGGAGGTGGTAGCCGCCGGGACCCTCCAGCGCCCAGAGGTAGATGCCAACAAAAGTGATCAAAAGGCCGGAGATGGCAATGTATCCACAATAGGGGACTCCCGCTTGTTTCAGCGCCATACTCACACCGAGGATGAGGAATCCAACCGAAGCGACCAGAGGAAACCATGAGTTACTCGGCATATGGATTCCACCGGGCGAAGGCTCGACAGATCCCAGCTTCACACTCTCCTTCCCATGTTTGTGCGCCCATAGAGCGTCACGTGAATGGACGATGGGGGTGCGGGCAAAGTTGTAGGCGGGGGGCGGTGAGGAGATCGTCCATTCCAATGTCCGCCCGTCCCAAGGGTCGTCTCCAGCAGGTGGACCTTTCCGCAGGGTGCGGAAGATATCGTAGAGAAAGAAGAAGATACCGATTGCGAGAATGAAAGCACCGATCGTGCAGACCAGATTCATGGGCTCCCACCCGGTCCCCTCGAGATAGGTATGGGTCCGACGAGGCATCCCAATCATTCCGAGGAAGTGCATCGGGAAGAAGGTCAGGTTCAGACCGACGATTACAATTCCCGCGACCCAATAACCCAACTTACCGTACCACATCTTTCCGGTCATCTTCGGCATCCAGAAGTAGACCCCAGCCATCAGGGAAAGGATGCTTCCTCCGATGAGGACGTAGTGGAAGTGCGCGACTACGAAGTAGGAGTCCTGCTGTTGAGCGTCCGAAGGGGCGGAAGAGTGCATGATTCCGGAGAAACCACCCATCATGAACATCCAGATGAATCCTAGAGAAAGCACCATCGGGACGGTGAACTTGATCCGACCACCCCAGAGGGTTCCAATCCAATTGAATATCTTCACTCCAGTCGGCACGGCGATCGCCATTGTCAGAAGTGAGAAGGCAGCGGTGGCAACTTTGCCCAGTCCGGTGGTGAACATGTGGTGACTCCAAACGGCAAAACCTAGAAAGCCGATCACGGCTCCGGAAAAGACGATGAGGGAATAGCCGAACAACGGTTTCTTGGAGGAGACTGGGAGGATCTCAGAGATGATACCCATCGCAGGGAGGATGAGGATGTAAACCTCCGGGTGACCAAAGACCCAGAAAAGATGCTGCCAAAGGATGGGTTGTCCCCCCTGATCAACACGGAAAAAGTTCGTTCCAAAATAGCGATCAAACATGAGCTCCCCGAGAGCGACTGTGATCGGGGGGAACGCAAAGATCACCAGAATCGACGTGATCAGAGTCATCCAAACGAAAACCGGGAGTCGCATCATCTTCATTCCCGGTGCCCGGAAGTTGATGATCGTAACGATAAAATTCAACGAGGCTGCAATCGAGGCAATGCCAAGAACCTGAAGGCCGAAGATCCAAAAATCAGTTCCGATGCCAGTATACTCATCACTGGTCAGCGGTGCATATCCAAACCATCCCCCCGCTGGGACAATGTCAGTCATACCGTTCTCAGTGGTAAACCATCCCAGAGCCTGGGCTGCCTGGAACAACCAGCTAATGTTCACTACGATAGCCCCTGCGACAAAGGTCCAAAGGCTAAAGGCGTTGAGTCTAGGGAAGGCGACATCCCGAGCGCCGATCTGCAAGGGGACGAGAAAATTGAAGAAGGCGGAACTCAGTGGCATGACCGCAAGGAAGACCATGGTCGTTCCGTGCATGGTAAAGAGCTGGTTGTAAGTCTCGGCAGAGACCAGATTGTTCTCAGCCACTGCTAGTTGGGCGCGGATGAATAAGGCCTCGACACCACCGATAATGAGAAAAGCCAGAGCGAAAATCGCATACATCGCTCCGATTTTCTTGTGATCGACTGTCGTCAATAGATCCTTGAGACCAGTAGAGAAATCGGGCCGAACCAGCCCGATGTTGCTCCGCGATGGTCCCTCTTCACTCGTATGAGGAGGAGTAGGGCTCGGAGCGGTTGTCGTTGTAGTGGTGAGGGACATGGAAAGTGCTATTGGAGCGCCTGCATGAACACGGCGATCTGTCGAACCTCCTCATCACTGAGTTCGACGTTGTTTAGACCGTTGTTCATTCCTCGGCTTCCATAATACATGAGATTACCGGGCTTAATCTTCTCGGATTCCCGGATCCAGTTGTAGAAGTTCTCGAGTTGCTGCTCTTTGTTGATCGACCCATCGGGGTTCTCGTGTTCCATCCATCCAGCGGCGATGGAACGGTTGTCGGCAACGTGGGTCAGGTTTGGCCCCAGCTTTCCTGCGGCAATGGTCCCGTCGATTGCGTGGCATTGCACGCAGGTGCCCTTGCCGAAAAAGAGGCCTGCGCCCTTGATTAGATCGTCACTAGGGAGCTCTTCCGGAGTCCTTGCCATCATCCCGATGAATTGGTTCCAATCCTCCCCAGCTGGTGGTGCTGGATAGGAGCGGCGTTCTTCCACCCATTTTTCAAATTCCTCTTCGGGTAGAACCTCGGTCCGGAACTGCATGTAAGCATGGGCCTCTCCGCAATACTCGGCGCACTGCCCATAGTAATAACCGGGTTCATCTGAACGAATCCACATGTAATTGTTTCGCCCGGGGATCATATCGACTTTTCCAGCGATTTTCGGAAGCCAGAAAGAGTGGATCACGTCTTCACCTCGCAATTCTATGCGGACTGTCTTTCCCGCAGGGATCGCAAATTCATTTCCGGTTGTGATCCCCAGCTGTGGGTATTCGAAGGAGAACCACCACTGCCAACCGCGAGCGTATACGATCAACGGTTCCTCGTCGGTATCTTCCGCGGTTTCTCCATCAAACCACTGCCCGAGATTACTGGCGGGGTCGTCAGGCATGCTGTGGGTATACCAGATCTCTCTTAGAGTGGGGACCGCGATAACCACGAGGAGTGCTACCGAGACGCCGATCAGCCCAATTTCGATGAGAGGATTTCCGTGGGACTGGGAGGGCAGCTCATCCTTTTGTCCTTTCTTCTCGCGATAGCGCCAAACTGTCCACAAGAGCACTCCTCCGACAACGACGAAGATTCCGGCGGTCACCCCAACCGTGAGCATGAACAGGTGGTATTGCTTTTCTGCAATAACGCCCTTGGGGTCCATGAACGATTGCCGGGCATTGAAATTGCAACCTGCAAGGAAGAGAACTGTGAGAAGCGGCGTGAATCGCCGAAGGAAATTGCCTAACATTAAGAAGGGGCGTGACTATTGAAACTTTTGTGTAGGCAGACTAAGGTGAATGGGGTAAGGATAGCAACGATTGAATCAAGGAATGAACGACCAGCCTGACATGGGCAGCGGTAAGGACGAACTTCCCCCCGCCCTGAAACACGAGCCCCGCTCGGAAAAGTCCCCACTCTCGGATCCGGAGATGCAGGACGTGCATGCTCAGTTGATGAGGGAGAAAGAGGAACCGCGGGAAGGGTTTCCTCCCGTCCCCATCGCTCTGCTGTTTCTTTTCTCGATCGTGATTTTTGTCTGCGGAATTTACATGGGTAAAAACTCAGCTGGGTTCCGCTGGGATGTCTACGACCCCAATTTTGATCCGGCGATGCTTGGCCAGGTGCAGGAAGCGCCGGCATTCGATCCGATTGCGAGAGGTGAACGAGTCTTTTCGCAGCAGTGTGCGCAGTGTCACCAAGGAACAGGGATGGGAGTTCCCGGAGTCTATCCTCCTCTCGTCGGTGCCCGTTGGGTAGTTGAAAACAGGGTAAAACCGACGGCGATTTTGATCAATGGACTCGTCGGCGAAATCGAAGTCATGGGGAACGTCTACAACGGCAATATGCCAGCGTTCGCAGGCATCTTGAGTGACCGCGATATTGGTGCGGTCCTTACCTACATCCGACAGGCTTGGGGGAATGATGCGGGACCGATCTCCGAGGAGCAGGTTGCCGAAGCCAGAGCTTTGTATGGCAGTCGGGCATCTCCGTGGGGAGCTACCGAGCTGTTGGATCTTCCTGAGCTGGAAACCATTTTGGCCATTCCCGAAGTGGAGGAGGTGGGTGAAGCGGTAGAGGCTGAGGAAGAAGACAGTGGTGATGCCGGCACCGTTGAAGCCGCACCGGAAGAAGAGGTAATTCCGGGCGCAGCGATCTGACGGCGATGCCGGAAGAGAGCGATCGGGCTGCCCAGCTAAAAATCCTTCGACTGCTGCGATGGCTGTCTGTGGTCGTAGCGGTTGTGCTATTCGTCTCTGCGTCGCGCACTTTTATCGAGCCACCCTGGGAACCTGCGTGGTTCTTTGTCTCTCGCGCCGTATTCGAAATCCTGCTGGGAATTCTTCTCCTCCTTCCCTTCGGTCGATGGGGCGAGACGGATCCCGGGCTATGGAGACGGATGTTTTTTGTCCTGATTTTTTTCTCGGTGATCTTCGTCTTCGCGCGGATCATCGGCGTTCTTTTTTCCGCACGCGTCATTGAAGCAGGCGGCGGTGAACTTGGCCTACCCGCGTGGGACGGCACTTTGATCTTTCTAGTCTTGGCGCAGTTGCCAATTTTGCTGTTTTTGAGGTTCCCGGATCAGTTGGATTGAGGGAGTTTTCCGCGGTAGGGCGTGAGCTCGTTTCGGCAGGCTCACCACAGGTCCGGCAAGCCGCGAGGTAATAAAAACAGAGGGAGACTTTGTCATGAATGTCACTAGTTTATTAAACCGCGCCCCGTACAAAGCATGATCGCAAAAATCGAAATCGAAATCGGTATCGCTATCGAATGCTCTCGAGACACGATTTCGATACCGACATCGAATCCCAAGTAGGTTCTATTTGAGTAGCGAATTAATAAGAATCACTCCGGGCAAATTCATGTAGCATCGATCGCGAAGACCGATGATCCGCAAAGGCTGACGGTATATTCATGGCACCGAAGTCATCCGCCTCTGCGGTGGATGCTACTCTATGCTCCTCGTAAAGGCTTGTCCTAGCACGACTCTGTTCCAGTTTTAGTAAGCGTGGTCGCGTCTAATACAATGGGACTTATTTTCAGAGTGCACGGCTTGTCGGAGCCCCACCTGTAGTTACTAGAAATGACTTTCGGGATACGGTGCTCTTTTCGAAGAGGCACGCGACTTTGGGATAGGACTCACCCCTCACACGGTAGGGTTGGAATTCACTGCTCTTCTGTCGAGGGATAAACCCTCTCCTACAAGAACTTAGCTAGTGGTTAGTTTCGTTAGACTCATTCGCCGGAAGCAGTGATCGTGAGACTGGTTCTATTGCTGTCGGGCTGGGATCCTCCTCTGCTTTCAAAGAGATTACTTTCAAGGCCTGCGTAGGTTGCCGAGGTGTTGCCAGAGGGCGCGCCCAGAATGACGGCAAATGGTTCCCCGCCGTTGATGGCGCTGACCAATGAAGTTTCCAACTCCGGCGAAAGAGTCAATGGGTAGGTATCCACAAGACCCCCAGCAGATTCAACGAAAGAACCGGTTCCGACAGTCTGGAGAGTGGGGGTATCGGAGAACTGCGTATCTTCAATACCTGCTGCCAGACCGTTGTGGGTAAGTCCGCTGAAGTTCCCGCTGGCGATCTTGGTGTCGAAGGTGATGAAAAACTCAACGGGTCCGTCTTTCGTGAAACTGGCCCCGTTTTTCAGGTAAGAAATCTTGATGGCTGAGATTCCAGTGACAGTCGGAAACCCGAAGTCCGTAGGCACAAAGGCAAAACTGGAAATCCCATATTCTTGGAAGGTTCCAAGGGTCTGAGCGTTATGAAACCATGGCGTCCCGGACGGCCCACCACTTTCAATGCTTTCGTTCGAGGTAGCGACTTTGGTGGCGGTTTGACCGGTAAGCGCGGTCGCTGCGAAGAAAAGAAGAACCAGAGATTTCATAATTTAAGGAGCATAGCGGACGCTTTGATGCTTTGCGAGTCGATCCACCGATTTCGGCGATTAGCGCTGATGGAATCGGTTTCGCACACCCGATAACCGGTCTTTAACAACAAACCGTAGGACGAGGGTTCACCCCTCGATAGCCAAGCTCGCGATCAGGGCTCAATTATGGTGTTCTAGCACCGAACGTTGGGCTGGCCCTATTTGTTTGCTCATCGCATCGTTGGAGTGGGACGGTGAGACTACCTGACAGTATTCCGGGCGAAAGGGGATGACGCACTGAGACCGAGCGAACCGACATCGCTGATGGTCGTGACAGTCAAGAGTTCGCGGTCTTTGGGTAGCGTTGAAACATTTACCGATAGGGCTAGGGCCAATGAGGAGATCTTCTGGGTGAAAGATACGGACAAAGAAAGGCCGTCTCAAAGGACGGCCTCAAAAAAAACTGGGTCAATTTCAAGCTCGCTTAGCCTCGACGGCGACGGCGAGTCGCTGCGAAGCTGAGAGCGAGGATACCGACGATCGCGCCATACATGCTGGGCTCTGGAACGACGTAGGTTCCGAATGTCGCTTGCAAACCTGAATCAGAATAGGCGGTAATCGTGAAGTTTCCAGCGTCAAACACTCCAGATGGGTTCGCTGCGGAATCGTTTGGTCGGTAGGCGTAGCTATCTGCGTAAAAGTTTGTATCTCCCTGACCTTCTTGGCCAAATGAGTCGATGAGGTCATACTGGCTAATTGTCGAGCCGTCGGTGAACGTTCCGTTTGGTGTTCCAAGGCCGATTATGTCATCGCCATTGACATTGGCGACACCGTTTGTTTCCGCACCATCAGACGAAGATGCCGGAAAACCAAAACCCGTCATGATCGTCTCGGAATCTCCGTTACCGTAGATGTAGTAGAAGTCGCCAGTGCTCAACGCGATTGAGGGAAGCTGCTCGAACGTGTCGAATGGACCCGCTCCATTGGTGTCGCGGATGAGATAGTAGATCGATAAGTTGGCAATTGCCTCGGTGGCAACAATTTCGATTGCTTTTGGGTTACCCCCAGTTTGTGTGCCGTCGACTACGCCGGTGATTAGCACTTGGCCGTTAACAGCTCCGACTAGTCCAGCCCCAAGGGCCAGCGTGACTAATTTTTTCTTCATTGTTTTTCTAGTCTATAATTCTCGATGTGATTTCTGGAAAAGGTGATTTCCGGTAGTTGGCGTCTCACCATTGATGTCAGTAACAGTAGTTGCCGAGAACTTCAGCTGGCTCTCTGCCAGTTTACAGCAGCGGGTCAACTATCCTAAAGCTATCATTGTGGAATAAGTCGGTGTGGGATTTAGGCGTGTTACGAATGGTTTGGTGGAAAAGTCCTTTTCAGTATTGGTGAGCGCATCTGAGGGGCCCTCCTTAAGGACGACTTTTTTTGTAAGCTAGTTACCGATAACATGTAAGAGATTTTTCGTTATCGGCCCCGTCGTCGTGAAACCGTAAACCCAAGCGCCAGTAGCCCAATTAGGGCACCATACATACTCGGCTCAGGAACGACTGTTGGGTTTATAGAACCAAAGGTGGTGGCGAGGGTGTCAGAGGGTGCATTCAATATTTCGGTGGTTGGGTTGTTTGGCCCAAAAAGTCCGATTCGCTCATCAGGTTGGCCGAAGTTCAAGGTTACAGAGTTGTACCAGGCACCGGTGCTCCCGAGACGAAATACGTTCAGTGGCTCAAACTGGCCATTGAAGAGTATGTCAAAGCCGCCGAGAATCGATCCGTAGAGAACTCCATCATCACCCACCTCGTCTGATACACCAACTGCGTCGAGAACGGTTCCAATTGTGGACAGATCAAGCACCCCGTCGTCTAAGGGGTCAATGTCAGTGGATGTACTACCGGTAAAGCTATCGGTGAGGACAAGTGTGTTTGATGGGTTTTCCAAATCCGGAATTGAGACGACCGCGATGCCGTTTGCGTCAAAACTACCGGTGACGTTGCTTGCTCTATCAACAGAGCCGTCAAAACCGTCGTTTTCGATTGAAAGAATCCACAAATCAAAGGCAGCCAGTGCCGTTCCAAATAGTTCGACGTTTTGATTAGCTGGGTCGCCGCCTGCAGGGTTTGGCTCAAACTCACTAAAAATTTGGGCATTGGTGACACTTGCTGTGAGTAAAGCAGCTACGGTTAGGTTGGCTTTCATGATTCTTCCTGTGTTCTCAGTCATTCTATAATATTTTAGTCGGATTTGAATGGAGCTATTGGCTCGAATTTGATCAGTAGGAGAGCTGGTTTTCTGCCAGTTTTTAACGAGAGGTCAATTTTTCTACTGTTACGAAGGTGAAACATGGGAAATCTGGTGAAGAAGTCTGGATGTTTCGGATCTTTGAGCTTGGGATCTGATGGCTTGGGAGGGTGTTGAGGTGTGCTTTTGCTTCTCAGTCGCAAGCCAACGGGTGCTTGTTGAGATGCTTTTAAGAGTGGGCTAGGTTGGAGGTTCTCTCGAATGAAGCCTTCGTGTTCAACTTCATGCTGCATCGGCCCCAAAGACCGATGACCCCAAAGGCCTCTGGTTTCTTATGGCTCCGAAATCATCCGCCTCCGCGTTGGATGCTACTCAATCTTCCTGAAGAAAATCTATCTTGGCGTCATTCTGGGCTCGGCTATCCGATAACGCCAGTCCATTGCTAACTGTAATCTTCTCCGTTCAGGCCTCGAAGCTCGCTAGCTTTCTTTTTTGACCAAATCCTCCAAATCGCGGAGGACTTTCGAGGGACCGACATAGCTGCCATTCACGTAACTGGTCGAAAGGACCTCGCCGTCCCGATCGACCACGACCAGATTGGGGATTCCCCTCTCGGAATACCGGGTGAGCTCCCTTACTCGGCTCTTCTTCGAAAACTCCAAGGCAGGCCAGGGCATATCCGCCTTCTCCATGTAAGCCTCCATTTCATCTTCAGAGCGATCGCTGCTGACAAAAATGACCTCAAAATTTTCGTATCGGTCGTGGTAGCGATCGTAGAAATCGACCAGGTTAGGAGTGAACTGAAGGCACGGCCCGCACCATCCGGCAGAGTAATAAATGGCGTAGTATTCCGGCTGTATGTTGGATTCCCAGTCGTCCAGTCGTCGCCCGTTGAACTCAACGAGGTGTTCACGGGCAGACTCCTCGAATCGGGTGAGCTGGATTGGGGAGTCACCCGATTCTGAAGCAGATCCATCGGCAGAAAATCGATCTTGCCGGGAGCGGGCATAAGCCTGATCAGAAGGAACCAAATCCTGTAAGGCGATTTCGAAGACCCTCCCATCAACTCGTCGGACCGTAACGTATTCCCAGCCACTGTCAGAGCGAAAGCCGATCATTTCCGCCTCGATCGTATTGCCTCTCAAATTCGTCCATTCCCTGATGCTCTCGTTCTCGCTTTCTGCGCCGAAAGAAAAGGCTGCTCCGAGAAGCAACGTTGCAACCGATAACGCGGATCGTGCTGACCGCAGTGCCCTTTTCATGCAAAGCAGTCCTACGGTTTTTCAGGTTGGTTGCAATGTTTGAGTTGGAGAAGAGGTTTTTTGCACTTAGTCGGTTCTTTCGATTCAAGGAATTTTATGGGATGCCTCGCCTTGAAGGTGAGGCAAAGCTAGGGTTTTCTTTCGGCGACTGAAGTCGCCGCTCCTTTGGACCGAAAGTGCCTTACTCGCTGGGTTTCTGTTCCCTAAAATCCTTGAGAAGTTCAAAGAAGGGGCTGTCCGAGCCGATCAGGATCTGACTGTTGGGTCCGAGTCCGGTCTCGTAGGCCTGCAGGGTCCTCAGGAAACGGTAGAAATCTGGATCTCGGTTGTAGGCGTCGGCATAGATGCGAATCGCTTCCGCTTCGGCCTGTCCTCGGATGAGTTGAGCGCGCTGTTCAGCTTCACTATTGATGCGCGCCAGCTCCCGTTCCATCTCACCGAGTCGCTCCTCGGCGCGTTTCTTTCCTTGTGAGCGGAACCCGGCAGAGATTTTCTGGAGTTCGGCGTTCATTTGGGCGTACACGTTGGCTTCGATCTCCTGCGTGTAGTTCAACTGTTTGATCAGGATGTCCTCGAGCTCGATTCCGAGACCGATCTGGTTCAATCGTTTCCGGGCCTCGAGAAGAATGCCTTCGAGGACGATCGGGCGGCCTGCGAGATAGGCACCGTCGGGTGCCTGAGGCAATTCCGGTAGGTCGGATCCGAGAGTGGCTACCTCCTGAACGGTGATTTCCGCCATTTCTTCCGAATCCAGATCAATTCCGATTTCCGTTTCTTCGACCTCAAGGATACGATTGCTGCTGCGGATCACCTCGAAGAGGTCATACTTCGCGATCTCGTCTTTGACGGCACCGGCGATAATACCGTTGAGCCTGGTATCTGCCTGGTTGATCGAGCGGATGGCTTCCAAAAAGCGTTTAGCGTCGTTGATTCGCCAGCGGGCGGTGACGTCGACATTGACCGTCTTCCGGTCACGGGTGATTGTCGTGGTCTGGCTGCCGTCCCAACGTTGAAGTCGGGAGTCGAAACGTTGTACCCGCTGCCACGGTAGTTTCACGTGAAGACCCGCCTCGGTGACCGGCTCGCCAACCACTTCACCAAACTGGGTGATGACCGCCTGTTCCCATTCGTTAATCGTATACAGGCTCGTCCAACCAACCCCACCCAAGACAACGACCAGAACGAGGATGAGAACCCCCTTTGCGCCAGTGACTCCTTTTGCAGCACTCATTCTGCACCTCCTTCATTGAGGTTCAGAAGTGGAAGCACTCCCTTCAGCTCCTCGTCGACTACCCAAACTTGTCCAAGTGCGGGGAGCCGTGTTTCCAGCGTTTCCAAATAGAGTCTTTGTCGAGTGACTTCTGGGGCTTCCTCATACGCAGTGAGCATTTCGAGAAACCGTCCAGCATCTCCTTCCGCGCGGTTGACGCGGCTTTCGAGGAACCCTTCAGCTTCGAGGACCAGACGCTCCGCTTGTCCCTTCGCTCGTGGCACTTTCTCCTGATACTCCCGAGAGGCTTCCTCGAAGAATCGCTGCGCATCCTGCTCGGCTTTGTTCAAATCGTTGAACGCCGCCTGCACTTGTTGAGGGGGGCTTACGAAAATCAAATTTACTTCGCTGATCCGAAGGCCCATTTCAAACTGATCGGCCTGCGCCTGGATCAATTTTCGGACGCGTTCCTGAATCTCGGCCCGTCCAACCGTTAGAATCGGGATACTTGCCCGGTCTCCCATGATCTCCCGCATCACCGATTGAGCGATATCGCGGAGGGTCGCGAGTGGGTCCTTCACATTGAAGAGGAAGTCTTCCGGATTTTCGCGGCTGAACTGAACATCCCACCCGGCAAGGACAATGTTGAGGTCTCCCGTGAGCATCGAAGATTCGTTTTCGTAGCCCCGCTCGGAGATCCGGCCGCCTGAGACACTGCGGTATCCAAACTCCTGCACATCGACCCGTCGGGTGGTTACCTTGACCATCTCGTCAATCGGGTAGGGTAGATGGAAATGGAGCCCGGGACCGACGGTCTTCACATGCTTTCCAAAGCGAAGTAAAACGCCCTCCTCATCCGCATCTACCTGGTGGAAGCTCGTCGCCACGACCAGTCCGATCACGACCACGATCGGAATCCACGCAAAGCGCCAGGGGTTAAATTCGACTTCTCGTCCGTCAGGGAATTCTAATTTCACTCCTCATGGAGGAAGTTTTCGAGGTGGGAGTCAATTCCTTCGATCCGATTTCAGAGGTTATGCCTCTTTCCAATGACCGGTTATTAAGCCAGCTCATATCATCCGACCAGAACAATCGGTATCGGATCGTGATCGGTAGTATCCGGGGACCTTTCTGATATGGAAGAGATACGAACACGAACCACGGATGACTCAGAGAGCACGGATGGATGAAGGAAGAGAAAAAATAAACTATTTGATCCGTGTTTTCCGTGTTCTCCGTGGTTAAGTGAAAAAGATAATGGAATAAAGGGAACGGCCCTGTTTGGTATATCCCGACTGGCCGGAAGCATTCGGGGCCATATCCAGCCGGCGTAGGCAACTTGGTGGGATCGTCCGTAAAATCGACAATCCACAGAACGCTGGACTCCTCGGGCCGGGTCGCCTAGCCCCGACGTTACAGTCGCTGCGCTCGGGACCGATAGTGATTTCGATTTGGATTTCGAATGGTAACTGAAGCGGCTGCTCCACAAGACCTCAGGAAAAATACTCCTTGATTCCGGCAAGAACATTAGTGGCAGCAATTGAAGCTAAGATGAGCCCCATAACCCGGCTGATGATGCTGGCACCTGCCTCGCCAATAAAGCGGGAGAGCTTGACCGCTATTCTCATTAGCAAATAAACGATAAACACGACGAGGATCATGATGACGCCCGTCAGGGTCTGCTGAAGAAGAGAATGTCGACTGTTTTCAGTGAGAAGGACGATCGCCATCATAGCTCCGGGTGAGGCGATCGATGGTGTAGCCAAAGGGAAAATGGCCGTTTCGTGAACCGAGCGGCACATTCTCACCTCACCCTCAGGCTTACTTTCGCCAAATATCATGGTCAGAGCGAAAAGAAAGAGGACAAGACCACCTGCAATCTGAAACGCCTGCAAGGGAACGCCCATTGCTCGCAGAATAATTTCGCCAGCTATGAGGAAAAAAAGCAAAATTCCCCCACCGGCCAATGCGGAAACGGCTGCAATCTTCTTGAGCTCTTCATCGGTTCGATCCCGGGTAGCCGATATGAAGACGGGTATGGTCCCAATCGGATCGATGACCGCCCAGAGAAGCACAAAGGTAGCGAGCAGTGTCTGAAAGGAAATATCGTCCATCTTAGAGGAGACTGGCGGTAGAGAGGAAGGGGTGCGAGTAGCAAAATATGCTGGTCAATTGGTAGTATGCACCTGATGGTCAGCGGATGGTTCGTTCACTGCTCACCATTCTTTCTACCTTCTTTTTCGTTTCCGGGTTGGTCTCGGCTAAGGAAACACAGAGTCGCTTTGGGGGAGGGGTCAACTACTGGGTGACTCTCGACGATTTGAGCGACGACGTGGATGACACTGGATTTTCTTACCTGGTTTCCTATCAATACTGGGATGGCCTGTGGGCCTTGGAGTTGGCCGCCGAGCTCTTGCCGGATCGTTTCGGTCAGAACGCTTGGGCCCCGGAAGCCTTTATCCTCTTTGGCGAAGGCTTTTACCTGGGTGCAGGCATTGGAATCGTCAATGCCGACGGCGACTGGGAAAGCAGTCCGTTCTATGCCCTGAGAGCGGGTTTCGACTTCATTCTAATTGGGAACTTTTACCTCGATATCTCTGCGAACTACCGGTTCAACGACACTGCGGATTTGCAGGACGACGATACGAAAATCGATACCGACACGGTTTTCTTGGGCGCGAGTCTCCGATACGCGTTTTAAAGGCATCTCCTGTGGGTTTATACCGAATTCGGTATAAACTTGACGACAGCCCACAGACCGTAGGATCTTTCGACAGACTACGGAGAGGTGGCAGAGTGGTCGAATGCGCTGGTTTGCTAAACCGGTGAACCCTGAAAGGGGTTCCACGGGTTCGAATCCCGTCCTCTCCGCCATTATTTGGGGCCGTAGGGCCCTTGTTTGCTTTGTGTAGTGGGGTTGTGGGGCGATTGGAGTTTTTCTAGCGGCTTTGTTTCTTAGCTAACTCAAGGAGTTTATTTTTATCACTTGCGATCATTCGCGATCACTTGTACGCCTGTTTTGGACATTTTTTGGACAACATGGGGAAACGGGATTCTTGGGGGCATTTGGCAGTTGAGCCGCGTGAGGGGTATTTTTTGCTGTTTGGGCGGGTCCATGACCGGCGGGTGCGGGAAAGATTTGGGTTTAAGGAGAAGGTTCGCCGGCGGTTTTCCAGTGAGAGAGAGGCCGAAGAGAAGCGGGCTGCCGTGGTCGCTTTTGGCGATTCGATCCGGTCCCGGAGGCGGGCGGTCGAGACTTGGTTGGATGAAGAACGGGTGAGGCTCGCGGAGTGGGCGTTTACGGAGGCGGGGGATTCTGACCTTCGCGAGGTGGTAAGGGCGGGCTTGGCAGCCATGTCTCCCGATTCCCGTAAGACGCTTTCAGAGTGGTTGCTTGAAGCCCGGAAGGAGATGGACGGCAATGGGCGGCGTGAGAAGACGGAGAAGTCTTTTGCGGAGTCTGTCACAAAGTTTTTCCGCGATACGGGAGCTGTGCGGGTGAGTGATTTTACCAAGGAGCGTCTGCGGGTGTATTTGGATGGGTTGAAGAAAAACCGCGCTCCATTGACGGTGCGGAATGTGCGGGCGCGGTTGCACCGTTTTGGTGAGTTTCTGGTCGAGCGGGAAGCGATCCGTGAGAATCCGGTTGCGGGGTTGTCTGTCCCGGAGATCGGTTGGAAGGCTCCAGAGGTCGCCGAGCCGGGCGAGGTGGAGGCGTTGTTGAGGGCGGCAATCGACTATGAGCCCGCCGGGGACAGACGGGGGGTTGCGCTCGGGTATTTGTGCTTTGGTTTTTTTGCTGGGTTACGACCGGAGGCGGAAATTCCGTTTTTGGAGAAGGGAAATGTTTTTGTGAAGGAAAGGGAGCTGCACGTTTTGCGCTCTAAGGTGACGCGGAAGAGTCAACGGGTGGTTACGTTGGAGCCTGTCTTGATTGAATGGATACGGTATTTAAGGAAACATCGGTTGCCGTTCTTTGCTTTTTCGCGGGGGTATCGCGAGGGAATTTGCAAGGCGGCGGGGGTGAAATGGCGGCAGGATTTCATGCGCCATTCTTTCGCCACCTATTGGTTGCCAGTCCATGAATGGGACGTTGGGCGGTTGGCCGGGCAGATGGGCAATACCGAGCCGGTTGCCCGGCGGGATTACTGGAACCTCGCCCGGGGGAATCAGGAGAAGGCGGGGAGGTTTTGGAGGTTGGCACCAGAGGTAATCCTAGGCGCTGACTAGCTTCCGCTGGTCGATGGCTTTGACCTCCTTGGTAATGCCGGGTTTTTCGGCTTTGGCTTTGCGGATGTCTGCCCGCATTTGCAGGCGCAGCCAAAAGCCTTCGCTCTGGCGGAAGTAGCGCGAGAGGCGGAGGTCGTATTCCGGTGTAAAGCGGCGGTTTCCGGCCTTGAGCATGCTGAGGTGGGCGGTCGGGATGCCGGTCGCCTCTGCAACTTCCTTCTGGGAGACGGGAAGCTCAGAGAGGATTTCGTCGAGTGTGGCAGCGGCGGCGTTGACTGTTGGTTTTTTGGTCATGGTTTCGTGAATTAGTGGTAGTCGACGATCTCTACTTGGTAAGCGTGACCGTTTTGAAATACAAAGCAAATCCTCCATTGACGGTTGATGCGGATAGAGTGTTGGCCTTTGCGATCAAAGGAGAGGGCTTCTAGGTGATTGGAGGGTGGTAGGCGGAGGTCGTCGAGAGTCTGAGCGGAGTCAAGCTGATCGAGCTTGATGATAGCTCTTTCAATAATCGTGGAGGGGAGGCCCTTGCGGAGTGTGCCTTCAAAGAGTTTTTCGGTTTTGCGGTCTTTGAATCCCTTGATCATGGTTTGAAGTTACCGAATTTGATAATTAAGTGCAAGGAAAAAGTTACCTTTTCTGATAACTTTTTTTGCCTTGGGAATCAGATTGGTCTGGAGTATCCGTATCGGAATGAAAACGAAAGAAAATGAGGGTGATTGGCTGGCATGGCCGCCTCCTGAGAACTACAGGGGGATTCAGGTCTCGCTGAGGCTTGCGGATGGAGTGCGAACTTGGGCGAACCGATATGGTTTAACGCAGTGGCATATCCGGGAGGAATCGATCTCCCCGCCTAGCCTGTGGCGACCAACACGAGAGATTAACGGGATGACGGCTTAAACGTTCCAGCCGTTGGGAATTCTCTTGAGGACGTGAAGATTCTTGAATAAGGGTCAAGCCCATGGGGAACTATTTTGTAGATCGAGGAGAGACGAATCTGGAGGTCTCTGAGGCGGATCTTTTTGCCGGGGTGAAGGCGGGGATGTATGGTCCGGAAGAATCGGTCTGCCTCGAAGGGTGGAGCGAGTGGAAGCCGTTGGGGGAGGTGTTTCCGAAGTGGTTTGAGAAAGAGGCGGTTTCAAAGACTCCGGCTGCTGCGGAGAAGGAGGTGAAGACAAACGTTAAACAAACGGCACTTGTAGGGGCTTTTGCGTGCGCTTTTGTCGGGGTGTTTGCGATGTGGGCCTCTGTGCTGATGTTTTGGATTTACGTCCCTTTGTTGGGCGTCTCTGCGGTGTTGGCGGTGGTCGCTATGGTGCAGGGTAGAGTTCTGGGTGGTCTTTTGCTTTTCCTAGTTTTGTTGGTGGGAGTCCCGGTAGTGTGGTTCGTGCAAGCTGCTGGTGAGGCGCAGGAAATCGGCCAGAGTATTTTGACTCAACTAGAGGAGAATCAAGCTAGCAAAGAGGCGATGGTCGAAGAACGAAAAGCGAGATGGTCAGTTCGCGAGGAGGTCGACGAGATGGATGGTGCAAAAGAGTTTTGGTTTACCCGCAACAGTGAGGATAGTTCGGTTTTTAATGAATCGAAACTTACGATTTCAGTCGACCCGGAGAATATATGGATAGACCTATCTGATTTTGACGATTTTGGTGTCGATGTGAGAGGGGGAGATGGGCCAATAGTGACCGTGGGCGCTGGGTCTTATGGAATGACGGATGAGGAAAAGGTGCAGGTCCTTAAAATGATGATTTCCAACGATGTTTTCTTCGTCCGGCCCTCTTACGCTGGAGCGGGGTCAGAAAAGTTTGCTGTCAATGGGTTGAAAGAAGTGTTGTTTCCGGCTCTTAAGGAGACAGGGCAAGTGGAAGTTCTAAAGAGACTTTATTGATACTGGGTTAAGTGAGTGAGGCCTTCCTTCTTGAACAGTAACAATTGGACTCTGGTAGATACGGAGACAACTGGATTGGTTGCCCCGATTCATGTAGTCGAGATTGCGGCTCAGAGATTTGACGGGTTACAGCCTTTGGGAGAACCGTTTCATGCTTATTTGAACCCTGGTGTTCGAATCCCTGTCGAAGCGTCCGATATTCATGGCTATACTGACGATTTTATCGAAACGAATGGTAGAGAACCCATAAAGGTCTACGAAGAGTTTCGTGATTATGTCTGTGATGGCGCTTTGGCGGCTCACTATCTGCGGTATGATGGGAGTCGTGTCCTGGTTCCAGAATGGAAAAGGCTTGGTGTAAAACCGATAGGATCAAGAGGTTTTTGCACGTGGGAACTGTCCCGGAGGGTTCTGACGGTGTTACCTACCCACTCTCTTAGCTTTTTGCGCGAAGAGTTTGCTCTGGAAGGTGGTCGATCTCACAGCGCCCTTGGAGACGTGGAGGCTGTAGTAGACCTTCTAACAAGAATCGTCTTCCCCAAAATGCGTAATTGTGGGTTCGATTCAATTGATCAGATTATGCAGTTTTCGGAGCAGAAGCCTCTATTGATGTGCCGTTGTCAAATCGAAGGTATAGACTACGATGAACTTCTTTCCGAGATTGCTCAACGGGCAGAAGAAGAGAGAAGGCACGAACAATTTATCTCAGATGTCGAGTTGGGGCACTATTCTCTTCCTGCACTTCTGGTTGAGTATGAACTCATCGACGAGACGGAACCTGTATATTTCAAAGGAAAGAATTTTCAGTTTACTGGGGCTATGGCTTGGGGGACCCGACCTCAAGCAAAGTCACTTGTTGAAGCTCGGGGAGGAAAGGTGGCTGAGACAAAAGTGGTTAATAACGACGTAGACTATCTCGTTCTTGGGGAGGACCCTCAAAAGGGTTGGACTTCGCTTCTTAATGGATCGAAGCTCCGACGAGCATTCTTGGGAAAAATAAAGAACCCACCAAAATCCTATCGAATTATTCGAGAGGAAGTCTTTTTGAATGAGCTGTTGGAGGATGGCGAGACATGAGTTCGGCAGGAATTTTGATGGAATATGTTGATGGTTTCTCTTGGCCCGTGCCGACGGCTTTTCTTGACGCTCTATCGCTCTGTCGGTTTGAGCAGGGGGACATTCTCCATAGTGCGAAGAGCGCCTATGGAAAATGGGGTTCGCGGGATGAGTGCGTGACGTTTCGGATCTTGCTCCCTGAGCGGTCGAGTGGCGTGGTGGGTAGTTTCGCTACGAATTGGAAGAGTTCTGTCAGGGTGGAGGTTTCTTTTTCGGGGACTCAAGAAAAGAAAGAGATTCAGACGACACAGGGGAACTTGTATTGTGCAATGTGGAAGGGTGACCAAGGCTGGCTGCAGCCGAATCTGCCGCCGCCTATTCCCCGAGGTGAAAACGCGGTCAGTTTAGTTCAGGTGCCTCCAGAAGGGGATTTCCCGCGGCAGTTTTACAAGATGTCAAACCGAACGAATCGAACTCTCGAGGAGAAGATTTCCCGGCTAGACAAGCTCTTCGGAGATCGCGCGAAGCATAGGACTTTTGATGCAGAATTTCTTGGAGATGAACTGGGGTATGACGTTATGCCGACGGTTGTCCAGCACGTTTGGGATACTCATCTGTCTTTAAGTGAGATTGAAGAGTTGGTGAAAAGGGTATTCTACAAACCAGCGACGAACCGAAAAAGTGATCGGGACCAATTTCGCCTAGGAGCCCACGGAAAAATAGTCAAATTGGATCAGGGGCGGTAACACCAGAGGCCGGGGACACAGAAGCGGCAGGGGGTATAGCGGGGGTCTATCCCGCAAGGCAAATCAGGCGGTCCTGTCTGATTTGGGAAGGCTATCAGCACTTGTCGGGGGTCTTCCTTGAACCTTCTTTTTTTTTGCTCCGTAACTACCTTCTGATTCTGGTGCAATAAATGGGTTGTCCGATAAATGCTTGTTTAAGAGACGGTTGATCAACTGAGAACGGTCTATACCTAGCTCTTTTGCCCTCTCATCAAGGCCGGTCAAAAGATCGCCCTCTAGTCGGAGAGAAATCTGTCTACCGTCTTTGTATCTAGGTGGTCTCGCCATGGGTTTATCACTGATTAACGGGAGGTTTTGCATCCCAAGTCAATGTTTTTGTGATTTTCTGAATTTTCCTGTTGACGGATATATTTTGTGATACATAACCAGTTTCGTATCCCAAAATATATGGACAAACAAATCTCATTTCGAATCGACGGTGATACCTACGATCAACTTTTGAAGAGATCGAAGGATCAAGGGGACCGATCCATTCAAAGCATAATTCGCGAAGCAATTCGTGAAATGTTGCCAAGAGAAACTGTCCGCTCCGCCCTTTCCACTCCGGTGGGTGCGGGTGCTGCCGAGCCTCAGCAAGAGGGGAGGAAGACGGCGTGACGGTTTTTGTAATTTTGTTTCTCTTTGTCGCTCCAGCCGTGGGGCTGGGGCTTTCCCTGAATGAATTCCTGAACCGGCGGATGCAATCCCGGCTCAAGGAGTGGGAGGCGCGTGAGGCGGCGTTTTTGGGAGAGGTGGTATGAAATGGAATCAAGGAGAACCTTGTAAGGATGAGGGGAAAGCGATTGTGGCTGCGGGATTGATTGTGTGCCGAGATGAATCTGGAATTTATGATTTTGTGCCGTTCTGCGGCTTGATCCAGTGGAAGATTCCCGAATGGGTATCGGCGTTGACGGGACTCTCGATTACCGATGACCCCGAACATGAGGAGGTGCTTATTCAGTATTGGATTGACGCGCCGGAAGGATGGGAAGGTATCGGGAAGTGAAGCCTTTGGTCTCAGTAGCGCGGGTGTTTCGCGATGCGGTGCGGCTTTGGCGGGATCGCGAGTTGACGGTCCGTGAGGTGGAGAATCTGCCGGGGCACGCGGCCAAGTGGATGGAGGCTATTGACGAGGGGCTGTTAGAGGCGGCTGAAATCGCGGTGAAGCTGGAAAACGATTTGGACGATCTAGCCGATTGCCTGGAGGGGGATGACGAGTTTACGGTTGCCAGACGAGAGATCCTGATCGAGCGGACGGTCGCGGCGGCGCATTCGCTCCGTGAGGGGCTGGCTTGTGTGTTGCTACTGGCGTTGTCGCTCTTCGGGGTGTTTGCCGGGGGGCCGGGTGAGGAGGAGTTCGTCCGCCGGGGCGGTAGGGACTCCGCCCGGTTGATCCGCATTGTTCGGACGGGCAAGTGTTGCCAGCGGGCAAGGAGAGAGGAGGCGGCGGCGTAGTGGACGACTGGATCTATGTGATTTTGTGCCTGTGGTTCTATCTATTTGGATTCTGGACTGCGTTTTATTTGCTATGGTTTTACTATCGTGACAAGCGGCTTTCTACGCGTGAAAGACTCTATTCGAGGCTGCATGCAAAAAATAAACAGGAGGGCGAAGGTTGACGGCTCTCGTCCAGTTCAGCGAGGAGGCGGCGAAGATCCCGGAGGGGTTGGAGAGGGTCGTGAGGCAGTTGGTTGCGGATGGAGCAACGCGGGTAACGGGTAGCTGGAATCCGGATACGGGAGAGTTTGACTTTACGATGGAGCGGGGGCCCCGCCGGTTGGGGTATCGGATTGAGGAGGTCTCGGAGCTTCTTGGAGGCAGGGACGAGGGCTACTCGGTCCAGACGTTGCGGCGGCTGGCGACGCGCAAGCCGGGGAAGGCCCCGGTCCTGTCGAGCACAAAGCCGGGCAAGGAGCGGTTGTTTTTCCTCCCGCTGTTGGTGCGTGATCTTCTGGCGCGGGGAGATTTCCCAGCGGATCTAACCGAGCGGGCGGCACTGGATATCGTGCTCGACCATGCAGAGGGGAGGCTCGCGGGGTGAGTGCTGCTGTCTTGGATGCGTGCTGTGGTGGCCGGATGATGTGGTTCGATAAATCGGACTCGCGGGCGGTGTTTATCGACAAGCGTGCAGAGGAACTTCAATTGATCGACCGCTCAAAAAAGAGTGGTGTTCGCCATTTGACAGTCTCTCCAGACCTGATTGCGGATTTTACGAATCTACCTTTTCGTGATGGTTCTTTCTCATTGGTTGTCTTTGATCCTCCGCATCTAAAGAGGGGTGGGAAGAACTCTTGGATGATAGCCAAGTATGGGAAACTTGAAGAGAATTGGGAAGAAGAGCTTCGAGATGGTTTTTCCGAGTGCTGGCGAGTTCTTCAAGGCAATGGAACTCTGATATTCAAGTGGTCTGAGGTTCAAATTCCTCTGAGTCGGATTCTTCCACTTGCACCTACGGGGCCGCTCTTTGGTAACCGCTGTGGAAAGAGCAACAAGCTCCATTGGGTAGTGTTTTTCAAGGAGGTCTCGCAAGGTGAGTGAGTTTATCGCGATGGCCCGGGCGGTGAGTAAGCGAAAGGGAATTTCATTCTCTGAGGCTTGCGGAGAGCTTCAAAAGCGAAGCACAAAGCGTCGGGCGAAGAATAAGCGCCTTCGCGAGCGATATGTGCGGTCCGCCAAGCCAGCGGGCGGCTATTGGTGGGAGGACCGGGACTAGGATGGCTAGGAATATCAATAGAGGCCGCTATCCGATCGGTTGGAATGAGCGAGATGAGGGGGATACGCCTTTGGAGGCGCTGCAGAGAAAGGAGGAACAGGCGGATCTGTTTTGTGATAGTGACGAGAGGTTCCGAGAGTTTTTGAAGCAGCTTTTTACCTATTTGAGTCCGGGTAGAATTTCGCGTCGAACGCCGCCGGGAAAGGTGATGTTGAATCGCTTGGTCGCTCTTCTCGCCGAAAGCGCGCCGGAATATTTAGGGGGGAAAACGCACAATCAGGCGGCGGCTTTGTGCGGGATCACCCCACGTGCATTTCACACGCACCGAGAGGAGATAAAGGCGCTGTTGCGCAATCCAGTTGAGCCTCGGGTGCCCAAAAAACAAAGAGAACGAAAGGCAGGATGATGGTAGAATTTACGGTTGAGAAGCAGGCATTGGAGGCTGCGTTGAAGGTAGTCGGCAAGGCGGTGAGTGGTCGCCCGACGATGCCGGTTTTGAAGATGGTTTTGATGGACGCTGTCGAGGGTGTGTTGAGGCTGCGTGCTACGGATCTTGACCTCGACGTTACGGCGAAGGTTGAGGCAAGGGTAAGAAAGCCGGGGAAGGTGTGTCTGCCGGTGAAAAAGATGGCGGCTGTCGTCGCCAAGTTGGGAGATGACAGTCTTGAGTTTAAGAAGGCTAGTGAATCTGAGATTGAAATGGTAGCTGGGTCGGCTCGATTTACGCTCAAGACGATCGACCCGGATGAGTTTCCGCCGTTTGCGAACGTTGAATCTGATAGTGAAATTTCGGAAAATCAGGGAGAGCTGAGAGATAGAATTCGGGCGGTAGCCTACGCCCAGTCAAGGGATGAGGGCCGCTATGTTCTTTGTGGTGTGAAGCTCGAGACGGCGGGGAGCTGTATCCGTCTTGTGGCTACGGATGGCAGAAGGCTGGCAGTGAGTGGCCGGAACTTTCCGATTGAAGTGAATGCTGATCGTGGGATCGTTCTTATGACCAAGATGATCGATGTGATAGAAGGCCTCTGTGATGAAGAGGAATCTCTATCTATGTGTTGGGATGACCGGCGGACAGTGGTGAAACTGACTGTGGGAGAGAAGCTGGAGAATGCTGGGCTTTTGGGTTCGGTCGTCATTGGAGGACGGTTGATCGAAGCGCGCTATCCCGATTGGAAGGAAGCGCATCCCGGAGCATTGGATCATGTCGTCGAAGTGGCTCGAAAGGCGTTTCAAGAGATTTTGGAGAGAGAGGCTTTAATGTGTGATCCGGATCACCAGAAGGTGTGTTTGTCGTTCGCGGAGAACCGTCTAACGGTTTCTGCGGGCGGGGCCTACTTTGGCAAGGTCGAGGATTTTCTCCCAATAGAATGGGAAGGCGGGGAGCTGCGGATCGCGTTCAATCCGGCTTTTCTGATTGATGTGTTGGCCGGGTCGGAGGCGGAGACGGTTAAACTCCGGCTTCAGGGTGAATTGAGCCCGATGGTGATTAGAACTGACGAGTGTTCCGAGTGCGTGGTGATGCCTTTGCGGTTGGCATGAGTGATGTCGTCTCAGAGGCTCTGGAGCGGGTCACGTTGGCCGATGTCTGGGACTTGGCGGCGGCGTTTGGGTTTGGGAGGTCGGTCCCGACTCGTGATGGGGTGCTGGAATCCCCGTTTCGAGAGGACGGGAAGAAGCCGGGATTTTCCATTTCGAAGGATTTGCGGTTGTGGAAAGATTTCGGGACTGGTGAGGGAGGCAATTCCTGGACGTTTGTCGAGAAGTGCCGTCCAGAGTGGTCGAAGGCTGAGGTGGCGAAGTGTATTGTCGATCGGGTGATGGGTGCGGGAGCTTGGGAGGCGTCCCGTGAGAAGAGGACGTTGACGGCTGCTGAGAAGCGAGAATGGAGGCTACAGAAACAGCGCAAGGAGAGAGAGGAGATGGTCGCACGCAGAAAGAAGCGGGAAGCCGATCTGCGGAGGTTGGGGGCTGCTTTGTTGATGGATTGTCCGGATTGTGTTCGTTCGCGTTGGCAGGAGGCTTCTGAGCCTGGAGAAGAGCGGCTTGCGAAGCTGGCAAAGAAGCGGGGTTGGCCTTTTGATTGGGCAGGGTTTGCAGCGGAGGCGGGATGGTTGCGGTTTCCGGTTGATCAGTTTGGAGAGCAAGGAAGGGGTAAGCGTTTTGTGGCTTTCCCCGTTGAAGTGGTGTTGAAGGATGTTAGCCGTCACTTTTTTGGATACCACCAACAGTTTTTTGTCCCTCCGAAGGATGGCGGAGACGAGGGGCGCAAGGGTTGGACTTTTTTCCCGCATCGTCCGAAGGTGGTGCGGACGGTGTATCAGAGGGCGTTGTTGGCGGCCGCTGATGGCGAGGGTATTCGCGAGGGCGATCAATGGTGCCCGCCGGTCCCGTTCGTGTTGGGAAACCCTTGGAAGGCGGATCTGTGGATCTTAACGGAGGGGCAGTGGGATGCGCTGACGTTTTGGGGCGCTCTGGGTCTTTTTGATGAAATCCCGGATCTTCCGTTCTCTGTGGCGATTTTTGGAATACGGGGAGTGCAGGGAGTTTCGGCGTTTATGGATCACTATGCCCGAGGGTTGAAGAATCGAGGGGTGTTTATGGTTGGAGACTCGGATGAAGCGGGGAAAAGTTGGTATGGCATCCGCCAAAAGAATCCATCGTTCCGCGAGAGACTTGAAATATACGGAGCAAAGGTGGAGGTGCGTATTCTGAAGGGGCCGTGGGGCAAGGATTTTAATGATTACTATCGGGCGAAGTCGCCGAGCCGTGAAGAGATGATCCAAGCGGTTTACGATCTTGGGTTGGTCAACGAGGAGGTAACGGTTTGAGCTTAACAGACGACCTGACGGCCCCCGCCAAGGAAGAGTACTTTTTCGAGGATGGATCGTCCCGCCGCTATTGGCTTCTCCATGAGGAGACTGGCCGTTATGTGTCGACGAATGAGCCTGGAATGAGGCGGCTATTGAAGGGCCGGGGCTTTGACCCACACCCCGACAAAGGAGAGTTGCTTTCACCTCTAGACGCTAAGTTGGCAGAAATCGAGTTTGGGAATCGTGTCGATATGGCTATCGACTTAGCCGGTTGGAAAAGGGGCGTTCACTCGATCTCTGGTCATACGGTCCTAGTGACTAAGGACCCTGAGTTGATTGAACCGTTGAAAGCGGCTGATGGCTGGCGTCTCGAATGGGAGAAGAAGGTCAACAGGCTTTTTGCATTCGCTGATCGCGAAACTTTGCGCAAGTGCGTGGCCAGCATTCTGCATCACTCGGATAACGATGATTATTTTGGCGGCTGTCACGGTTTTCCAACAGTCGGGATGCTGTTAGGTAATCTACTTCTTCACAAGAATGATCCGAACGACGAAGAATCTGACCCGGATTGTGATCAGCGAGACCGATTCGTTTCTTGGTGGGCGCACTTCCTTGAGTCGATTTATGAGGGTAAGCACTCTCAGGGTTTGGCGATGGCGTTAGCTGGAGAAGCGGATTGCGGAAAGTCTCTGCTAAAGCTCTTGGTCCAATCCTCTGTTGGGAACCGGGTTGCGAAACCGTATCGCTACATGATTAAGGCCGAGACCCACAACGCCGACCTTTTTACGGCTCCTTTGTTGTCGATCGATGACGAGAACGCAAACACCACTTACGCTGCCCGCCAAGCGTTTGGAGCAGAGATCAAAGTGATGGTTGCGGATTTGGATCAGCGGATAAGGGCTATGCAGAAGGACGGGTTCACACTACGCCCTACCTGGCGATTGATGATCCTGCTGAACGATGAGCCAGACCGCCTGAAGATCCTTCCGGATGTCAATGACGATATCCGGGACAAGCTAATGATCTTAAAGGGATACCGTCAGCCACAGCCTCTACCCTCTAAAACGCGAGCGGAACGCGAAGCCTATTGGAAACTGCTCGTCTATGAACTGCCGTATTTTATCCAGTGGGCGCTCGACCACGAGATTGCTGAGAAGAACAAGGGGCGTTTTGGCGTTCGCTTTTGGCATCATCCTTCTTTGATGAGAGGATTAAATTCGCTGTCACAATCCGCCTATTTGTGGGAGCTGATCGAACGTGGAATTTTTGAATCGGTGTCGGAATGGAAGGGCGGTGCAGAAAAACTGAAGAGCGTTCTAGCGAATTCAGAGAAGCTGAGTCGATCCGAAAAGGACAACCTGTGGGCGGCTAGTGTGATCGGAACGATTCTAACGAAGCTCTCCAAGCAGGAAGAGTTTCAAGGCCGAGTATACTACGAACGCGAAGGCGGGACAGGTTCTCGCAATTGGATTCTTAGAAAGAAAGCGAGTGATAAACCGTTTGAGCAAAAGGAGGTTGAGTTGTGATTGTGACAGCAACCCTAGAATTTGTGACAGCTAAAAACCGTTATCGTCTTCGAGAGATACTGGGTTGTGACAGCGTGACAGCGGGGAGACGACCTTTCATGTATGCGAGTGCGTTTATAGGTTTATGGTATTTCTGTCACACTGTCACAAAACGGGGTTTTCTATTTAACCCGTTAGTGTTCTCTGGCTGTGTTGGCGTGACGGCAAGGAACTTTGAAGAACTACTTGATGTCAGAAGGCTTTGGGTTCGCTCGAATTCTGAAGAGTTATTTGCGGGTCCTTTCCAGGGAGGTGGTATTTGGAAGTTCCCGCTCATTCTTACGTTTTTTTATGTGAAAAATTTACAGAGGGGGGTTAACTGTGAATAAGGTTGATCGGGACTTTGTTGCGACTGCGGACGGAGCAAGCGGAGAGGCTGTCTCAAGAATGATTCAAGGCAAAGAGCTGGCGAAACATTGGGGAGTCAGCCCGGCAATGGTCTCAAAATTGAAATCGAAGAAGAACATGCCTGCCTTCTCTTCTTTGGATCAGGCTGACGAGTGGGCTCGGAAACATCACCCTGCAATTTTGAACGGGTCCGTAGGTGTGACGGCGCCCGGAGTAATCATCAACTTCGAAGAAATTAAGGCGGGGGCCGAAGGTAAGGAGTTCGAAGATGTAATCCTTGGTCACGCGGAAGAAATCCCGTTGATTGCGCACAGGCTATATCAGCAAGCTGCAGAGCAAGGGAGCGTCCATCGGTTGACCCAATCGTTGGATCTTTGGAACAAGTCTGCCAAGGTTGCGGGTGAACAGCGGCTTCAATGGTTGGCGATTCAGGAAAAGTCTGGGATGCTGTTGGACTTGGATCGAGTCCTCGATGTCGTAGGGAACGTATTTCAGCCTCATCGGTCCGAACTGCTAACTTTGCCTAGTGCGATCGCGGTAGAAGCTAACCCGGAAAACCCAGGATTGGCGAAAGCGGTGATTGAGAAGGCGATTCAGGCGATCTTGGAAAAGACTACTGATCGGCTAAAGTCGGTCCGTCCACAGTTTGAGAAAGCCAATGATTAGTAACCTTCATTCAGGCGTTCGGGGCGGCTTGTCTGTCTTTGATTTTTCAGCAAATTTCTTCCGTCCGCATAACTTTGAAACGCCTTCGCAGTTTATTGAGCGATCTATAGTTCTGCCATCGGGTGCAAATGAAACGACTCCTGGACCCGTTTCCTTTGATCGTAGACCGTTTTTGAAGGAGATTATCGACTGTCTCGGTGATCCTGCAGTTGAGACGGTTTGGTATGTTGCTCCCACTCGATTCGGGAAGACGTTTTTGTTGAAAGTGGGGATGGCTTACGGTGTCGCTGGCGACCCAGGGCCCGCGCTTCTAATCGATTCAACGATGGATAAGGGTCGCGGTTTTATCAAGAAAGAGTGGCATCCCTTGGTTGAGGGGAACCAGTGTTTGCGTTCCCGAAAGCCCCGCAATCGGCATCACTACGGAGATGGGATGATGTTGTTCCCCGGAGCTGCTTTGACGGTTTTTGGGGCAAACTCGGATGCTCAGGTCAGCGGTGAGACCGTGGTTCGCGTGTTTGGAAATGAGGTTGGAAAGTGGCGACCCGCAACCGAAGATGAAGCGGCGATAGTCGAACAGTCTATGCACCGGACGGAGTCTTTTGAGAATCGTCGCAAGCACTACTACTCGACGACTCCAAGGAGGGAGAAGTCCCTTGAGTGGAAAGAGGTTCTTAAAGGCGATCTTCGTCGCTGGTTTGTCTCGTTTCCTGGTGCGAAAGAGCGGCACGCGATGGAGTGGGCGAACGTGGTATGGGATCAAGAGTGTAAGCAGGAAGATGGCGAATGGGATCTTGAAGGCGTGATGAACACTGCAAGGTATAAATGCCCGGAGACAGGTGAACTGTGGGATGATGAGGTCCGTTTGGAAGTCGTTCGGCAAGGTGAGTGGAGGCCAACCCGGAAAGCCTCTCCTGGTTACCGGAGTTATCAAAACATTGGTCTCGATGGCGTATTGAAGGCGCACTCGTTGGGTAGGTTGGCTCGTGATTTTCTTCAGGCCCGTTCAGACGGTTTCTATGTCGACCGGCAGGACTTTTGGAACGCACGGATGGGTATGGTCTGGGTGGATAATGTCGCTGATCTCTCCGTGGATAAATGCGCGGCATTGGAAAAGGATTACGAACGAGGCGCTCTTCCTGAGGGGTGGAAGGCCGATGTGGTCATCATTGGTTTCGATGTGCAGACGTGGGGTCTTCCGTGGGTGTGTCGAGCTTTTCAATGGACAGGTGAATCCTACAAGATCGACGATGGGCTAGCGGCTAGTTGGAGTGATTTGCAAGCTGTTCAGGACGATTACTCTCATTTTGGGACGTCCTGGGTGATTGGGGATATCAACTTTGAGGATCGGCGTGCTGAGACGCTTGAGGCGATCTATCATCGTGTTCATATGAACTGGATCGGAGCAGAAGGTTTTGAAGTTGCGAAAACCCTTACGAAAGTAACCAAAGCCAACGTCTATATGGGAGATACGAAGCAGAAGGCGAACATCATGGTCCCCAAGTTGGATATCTCGCTGTATGCGTTCAAGGTCGAGATTGAGAAGCGGATCAATGGCGACATTCAGAATTGGTGGAGTTATCGGCTAGGGGCCGATCCAACTGGAGAGGAAATCGAGGACCAGAAAAACTACTATCGCGAGATTTTGAATGAAAAGAGGCGCCCCCGCAAAAAGAGACGCTTGGGGCTTCCTGATCACGAGTTTTACGCTGTCGGTCCCAACCACAAGTTTGACGATGAGGTGTATATCTTGGCGTTATTCAGAACGCTACAGCAAAGGCAATCCGCCCGCCGAAGGAAGATAAAGACGAAAAGAAGTATTCAAGTTGAGAAGTAACGTAGAAATTAACCGCCATTTTTAACAAAAAAAAAGACCATGAAAACCCCGCCTGATTCTCAATCGCCGCTGCCTCGAAGAAGTTGGCTATCTCGATTGGTTCGATACATTCGATATCATTGGCTGCCTGCGAGAATGGACAAAATGCCTTTTTCGGAAATTCCATGTGGGGAGACTTTTTGGTGGGAAGGTAAGGTGTATGTAAAAGAGACCGAAGAATTGATCTTTCGGCACGAGCCGATCAAGAGGCCATTCCCGTGGCGGGAAGAAGTGGAAGTTATTTCATCTAACGATCAAAGCGCACAGACCGCGAACCCTAAGACGACCGATGAACACTGAAGCTATTAAGAGCGGTTCTCGTGCCGCGACTTGTTATGCCTTCCCCGTTCGGCGCTACCTTAAGCGGCGACTCTGGAAGATTACTTGTCGTGCCACGCCGACCACTGCGGGCAAGATTCGCTTTGTAAAGCATTACGAACGCCGCGAAGCCATAGGTGACCCGTGGAAATACGTGCGCGGGATCGCTTACGAAATGCAGGCATAACGTCGAGGCTAGGCGACCCGACCCGAGAGGTCCAGCGTTCTATGGGTTGTCGATTTCACGGGCGATAACATCGGGTTGCCTACGCCGTTTTGTTCTGCCTACTTTTTACCGAAATCACCCCAATACTTTGCGGCAACTTCTTTGATGGCGTGAAGAGTTATCGACTTTCCTTCGGGGGCCTCAATGGCATATGAATCGCATTCAAAATAAAGGGTGCCTCCACAGTACTCTGAATCAGAGGAATGATTGCTGAAATCAGCCCTGATTCTCCCTTCTTCTACTTTTCCAGAAAGAATGTCTAAGTCAGTCAAGGAGTAGTCCGAGATGGTCTTACTATTTCCATCTTTCATCCACGCTATAAACTCGGAGTTGCGATAACCAAAGAGTGCGACGTGTATCATGTTGGAACCTTCAATTCGTTCGGTGAGATACATTATGGAAACCGAAAAAGAAAGGGTGTCTTCATTTCGTTCTGAACTCTCAATGTGCCCATCGTGCAAAACGGAGAAAATGTCGGAAATCTCTTCTTGGAGTGATATCATTTTCTTTTGCAGAACGGGAAGGTGAGGGATGCTGAGGAGCGGAGCTACTCGGCATTCCTCTCTGCCGCCTTGTTGGAATTGGTTTTTTCTTCAAAATTACTGGCACCGAATTCAAATTTTTCAGTCTTTCCCCATACTCTTTTATAGCCCACGGCTCCAGCTGAAATAATCATCAATGATGCTCCTAAAAGATAGGTCATTACTTCTTTTCCTTCAGGACCAAAGATCAAAACCAAACAGCTTGAAATAAAGGAAATACAGGCAATCCAAAGGCACATTCTTTTCGTTTTTTCATTTTCGATTATGTAGGTCTCATGCACCTTGGATCTAGTTTCGACAAATTCTTTCGCATCTATCCTCGAGACTCTTGCAATATTTTGACATCCATTAACCGTGCCCCAAGGAGCGGATAAGTTCACTTCAGAGAGTTCATTTTCTGAAGATGGAGTTTCTCTATCTTCAGTTTTTGGGTTAGAAGAGGATTTCATTATTTTGTTTTCCAACGTAGAGGCTAGGCGACCCGGCCTGAGAGGTCCAGCGTTCTATGGGTTGTCGATTTCACGGGCGCGTTCAACGGGTTGCCTACGCCGGCTGGATATGGCCACCGAATGTGCCCGGTTAGTCGGGATATACCGAACGAGTTCATTACCGTCATTCCATTCTTTTTCTGACCACAGATATCACGGTTTACGCGGATAGATCGGCTTCATTCCCTTCTTCTTCTCTTATCCGTGCCCATCTGTCATCCGTGGTTTCGGTTCTTCTTTCTCCCCATATCGTAAAGAGTAGGCAACCGAGCCTGAGGACTCAAGCACAAGGCCGGGCGTGAAACTCGGGTTGACTACCTCGCCTGGATAGACCCTCGATTTTTCAGTGAAGTAAAAAGCTGCTGCAGACATAGCACGACGAAGACGGTTCCGATCACTATATGCGGGATAAACGTAGGCCACGCACCCCGAATCATATTGACGAGAATCAACCCGGAAAAGGTCAAAGACAGCAGAACCAAAGCTGAAAGGATTATCTTCCAAACCCTTATTCGCTTTCGAGATAATTGGATACTCCAAAATGTGAAGGCAACGCACAAGACTAACGGAAACACGCCCCATATGATTGTTTCGATTTCCATTCCTTCGGTCTATCGTAGAGGCTAGGCGGCCCGGCCTGAGAGGTCCAGCGTTCTATGGGTTGTCGATTTCACGGAGACGTTCATCGGGTTGCCTATGCCGTTTTGTTCGAGTCGGAGTGGGGAGGGCTCACGCCAAGATGCAAAGACCCTAAGCTGAGAGGCAGATCCCAAATGCCATTCTCTCACGGAGGCACGGAGCACACAGAGCTTGTTTCTCTCTGTGCCTTGGTGCCTCTGTGAGAAACTCTGTTCCATCCTGCTGGTATTCTTTCCAAGCAGTTGTATTCACTTCAATCACACGGAATCAATACCTTGCTCGATTTCATTTTTCTCTTCTCGAACGCTAAGGTGTGGCGACGGCGCGCTAGCGGCGTTGCCACCACCGCCTTGTTCTGCTCCTAGGTTTCATTTCGTAGAGGGTGCTTCGATAAGATAACTTCATGCTCCTTCTTTTTTCTTTCTCCCCATGTCGGATTCATTTGATGGAGAAGCTGCTCTTGGTGAGGAAAGAATATCTCCCGACAATCCTTTCCTTCAATTCTGTTCTTTAGTTCATGCTGCGTAGCTGCGTAGTGAGTAACGCCACTCAGAAGAAGGTAGAGGATTTCATTGGGATCAAAAGACCTTATGCGTTGGAATTCTTCACCCCGCTCAGTAACCACAAAATGGAATTCATTTCCTTCACTTTCGATATGTGGCGATCCGTCATGTTGGGGTGTAGTGTGGAAGGTCTTATAGTATTGTGGAAGATCGAGGGTAGACACATACTCACGAAACTTTTTGCCGATTCCTTCCACTGTGGTGATGTCATTCATTTCCTTTGCAGAACAAGTTGATATCCTAACTTTGCAAAGTTTCCGACAGAGGAAGCAGAAGGCTATTCGTGAACGGTGTTCGCGGATGGGTCGACGGTCGCAGGTGGTGCAGGCTGCGAATAGAATGGCTGGACCTCCCAGAGACTATCCTCCGATGGAGGGGGAGTTGCTTATGGTGGAGCGGGTGACGCGTCCGGGGTATGCTTCCGTAGAGTATGTCATTCGCCAGGGAGATCGGGCCAACCGGATTGCTGTTTCGGTGTTTGGGCGGGTTATAGGGGTTAGGACTTGGAGTGCGTTTTATTCGGCACGCCGGAAGGCTTATGTGGGCTGATTGAGATGTCTGGTTGTTAAAACTTCCGTTTCCGCCCCTTTTCGATGGCTGTCGAAAAGGAAACTATTGGTCAGCGGCTTATTCGTCTGCGTACTGAGTTGGCCCGGGTTGAGGCAACAATAGACCGGCACGAAAAAAACGGGGGCTCTTGGTCAATTGGCGGGTCTTCTGTAACCGAAATTTCCTATAACCGGGCGCTCAAGCGTAAGCGGGATTTGAGGGATGATATTCTTCGGCTGGAGAATCGGCTTAACGGGACTAGCCGTCGTTCGGGGATCGCGCAGACCAAAACTTCGATGGAATGATGGTTGCGCCTCTGAACAAATCTCCCCGCAAAACCATTGAGCTGGGCGCGGTCTATGATGCTTCGGCGACAACGAACGAGGCCGATTTCGGCCAGCCGATCCGGGGGTTCGAGGATTACCATTTTGCACCGTCGATCCGATCAACAACGATTGGGCGCTTCCGCTCGGAAGTTCGCAACAATGCTTTTTTAGCAGGTCTGGTTGAAGAGTTTCCCGGCGCTATCGGTCGCCCGGAGGTTCGTCAACGGACTCCCGATGCTGATTTCAACTCAACGGTGGATCGCTTCATTCGGCTTTGGGGGAATATGGTCACTCCAGAGCGGGATAGTCTCCACACGGTGAAGGAGATTCTTTGGCGGGAGATGCTGATCGCAGGAGAAATTTTTGCGGTTCTCCGCCCGAATGGGAAGATTCAATTGATCACGTCCGAGCTTTGCGGCTCCCGGTCTATCGCTGGTCAATACGCTCCGCGCGAAAATGGCGAATACGAGATGAACGGGGTTGTTTACAATCGTTCAGGAACGCCGATTGCCTATCTGTTCGGCAAGCTCAACGGTTATGGACTTGTTGATTTCTCCGAGCCGGTGGAGATCCCCGCCCGTTTTGTCATCCATGTTTGGCGGAAAGATCGGGTATTGATGGGCCGTGGTCTGCCTTGGCTTTTGGCATCTCTTCGACCGGCTCGTGATCTTTACGAAATTTGCCGGTCCAAAACCAAGCAGATCAAGGATGCCAACCAGATTAGCGGAGCCATCGAGAAAGACGGCGCGGCTGACTGGATGGATAAACAAAGCGAGCTTCCCGACGAATCGAACGCCGCGGCTGAAGACGAGAATTCCCCCGCTGATCGCGATACTGACGAGCCGATAACGATTAAACTGACTAACGGCACTTTCATTGGTTTGGAGCCGGGCGAAAAGCTTCATCAATTGATGTCGGAGTATAGGGCCGAAGATTACAAGGAGCTGATCTTTATCCTGCTTCATCAAATTTCTTGTCCGATTGGGCTTCCGGTTGAGCTTTGGTTCTCGGGCGTTGGGGATGTTTCGTATTCGGGATATAAGGGCCTGGGAACGCTCTGGATTGGCCGCCGCCGCCGTTATCAAAACTTTGCGAAGGAGAACTTCTTAGATCGTCTCATTGGCTGGCGTCTGGCGAAGGCGACTAAAGAAAGTGACGTTCCCCCGCATCCGACCGGTCAGACCGATTTGTGGGAGTTTCGCTGGAGAGAGCCTCAAGTCCTCGACGATGAGAAAACCGCGAAGGCCAATGAGACGCGGTTGAAGACCGGAGAGGTAGGGGTTGAAGACATTTGGGAGGAGCTAGGCTATTCCCCGGAAGAGATTTTTGCGAAACGTCGGGCGACGTATATCAGCCTGATGAAGGCGACCGGCAAGATTCCCGAGGATGCTGACGAGGATGGGATCGAGGTCCCGGAGTTGTATCTGCTGCGGGGGCTCTTGCCAGAGGAGATGAAGAATGCGGCGGCGGTGCCAACCGAACCCCCAGAAGAGCCCGAAGAACCCCCAATCGATCCAGAAGAAAATTAAAACTTCCGATTGGGGTTCCTTAGTAAACATGCCTGAAAAATCTTCACTTCACTTTTCCTCGCCGGTGCGGCGGTTTTCCGTTGATCGGGAAGCTGGGCAAATGAGTGATGTCGCTCTCTTGACTTCCGGGCGCGACGCGAAGGGTCATGGGTTTTATATCGACGAGCGCACGATTGAAACGGCTCTCGAAGTGATCGTTGAGAACGGCGGTAAGTTGCAGGCAAAAATCTGCCACGACAATTTTGAAGAGTGGTGGCTTGAGATCGACCGGCTCATGGAGATGCCTGGCTGGTTCGAGAGCATCTCGAAAGGGAGCATTGATGGTGAAGCGGCACTCATCTCCGGACGTTTTTCTTTCTACGAGACTTTTCTCCGGGATCATAGCTCGGAGGCTTCGCTCCTTCTTGAGATGGCAGAGAAGACGCCAGACCTTTTCGGGCTTTCGATTGAGCCTTGGGGATATGCGGTCTTTGTCGCACTCGACGGCACGGAGTATTCGCAGAAGCCCGAGGACGTTGAGCTTCGCTACGAGGGGATGCCCGCCTTCCGCGTGACGGATCTTCGGGCGGCTGCCTTCGTCTCTGACCCCGCCGCGAACTCCGGTCTCTTCGCTCAACTCTCCTCTTTCTTTGGCAAGAAACGCTCAAAGGGCGTTGATGCACTTTCGCGGCTGATCCCAGCCCTCGAAAACTTCTCCGCGCCGAGCGCGGGCAACACCAACCAAAATCAAACCGACATGATCGAACAACTGAAGAAGAAGTTTGGCGATGACGAGGCCCGGTTGTCCCGCGCTCTCCTCCTCCACGCTAACAACCCCAAAGACTCCATCGAGGAGATCGAGAAGAAGCTCAAGGCTCAGGATGAAGCCGAGAACCTCAAGGCGATCACCGAGGAACGCGACACGCTGAAGACCGAAAAGACTGCTCTTGAGGAGCAGCTCAAGACCGCAAACACCGAGAAGGAGGATCTTCAGAAGAAGTATGACGACCTCAAGGATTCGGGCTTTACCGGAGGCTTGAACACCGGCACTGCCGGTTCGGGAGTTCCCACCGTAAATCCTTTCGCGGAAGGTTCGGTCAATCTCACGGAGCAGATTCGCCTCAAAAAGGAGAATCCAACCCTTGCCGCAACGCTTGAGGCGCAAGCCAAGGGCTTGCCTGCACCCGCTCCCGAAAAGAAGGACGCCTAGGGCCCGCTATCTTTAACCACTATCCACACTCCATCACCTAACACTCAAAACCAAATATCATGGCAGCTACTACCATTTCCGACTTGTGGGAGCCTCAAGTATGGGTTCAGGGGCTTAACGAAAGAGTCCGCACCGATCCCTCCCTTATCGGCTCTCCCGTTTTCGTTCAAAACGATCTTCTCGACCAGGCCGCTTCGGGCGGTGGGTTGACGATCAACGTCCCCGGTTACCGTGACCTCTCCGAGGATGCGGAGACCAACCAGGGAGGAACGATCAGCCTTGGCGCTCATGGCGACATCATGAACATTGCAGCGATCATGAATCGCGAGAAAGGTTGGGGCGTTGAAGCTCTTGCCACAGCGATCAGCAACACGCCGGGCCGCACTCAAGACCCAGTGGCTAACATCCTTAGCCAGCTGGCAACCAACCGCCGCTTCCGCAACCAGACCACGTTGATGAACATCCTTCGTGGAATCATCTCGGAAGGTTCAGGAGGCGCTCTCTCTGCGAATGCAGTAGGTGCGTTTGATGAAGATGCCGTGGGCGGAACTCCAGAGCTGATCGATTCCGACCTCATCACCGATGCGGTCGCTGTGATGGGCGATCTGGGAGATTCCCTTCAAGGGGGTATTCTCTACGCCCACAGCAACATAATCGCCGCGCTCCGCAAGCTTGATGAAAACGATTTTCATTACGTTTCACGTGGTAGTCTGACGATCACAATGTTCCGAGAATTGCAGATCATTACCGACCGGCGTCTTGCCCGTCCGGGGCAGACCTCCGGTAGCGTCTACGACACTTATATTCTTGCCCCTGGTTCTTTTGGCTACGGTGCCAAGCCTCAGGGTCTGGACGTAATCGACGTGGCCTCGCTCCAGCGTAGCATGGACAAGGAAAAAAACGTTACCGGGATCTATGACCGCACTCGTCAAATCATCCATCCGGATGGCATGAAGTGGACTGGTGAGCTTTCAGACGACGCTGGTCCAACTAATGCCGAGTTGGCGGATGCGGCCAATTGGGCTCTCGGAGTTAGCACGGCAGATCGCGTTCCGCTCGTTGGGATCTTCACCAACGGCTGATCGTTAGCGGTTTTTTTCTCACTCATTCCCACTCCCTATCGCGGGCGGTCAGATTTTCTAAAGGGTTTCTCTGGCCGCCCGTTTCTTTCTCAACCCTTCCAACTGATTTTGTCATGGCTGAAAACGAAAACAAAAAAGATAAATACGCGCCTCATACGCCAAAGAACGAACTTCGCGGGGTGCAACGGGCAAAGGTTCAGGCTACGCGCCTCAAAAAACTCTCGAGGCGCATCCCGGCAATTGCTCTCCTTCTGCGGGAGCGCGACGCGCTTCTCGCTGCAGCGGAAGAGGCGGGCTTGGATACAAAAGCGATCCTTGCTGCAGTCGCGGCGCCCAAGCTACCTCCGAGCCGCCGCCCGATAGCGAAAGAGCCGGAGACGGAAACCGACCCGGGTGAAGGCAAAGATCCTGCTACCGGAGGCAATTCCGGGGGTGGCAAGCCTCCTGAAGGCGGAGAGAATTCTGAAGGCGGAGACGTTCCGACAAACCCGGAACCTCCTCAGAGTCCCACGCCTCCCGAGGGTGGCAAGAAACCACCCGCTCCACCAAAAAAGGGCAAGTAGTCCCCCGCCCTAGTGGATGGTCCGGACAAAGCGGCCCGCGCCGAGCAGCTCGCGCAGATCATTCAGTTGAATGGCGACGAGTGTTCTTGGAAGCCCACGGATAGCAGCAAGGCAAAGACCTTTCGCGCCATGCTGCAAAAAGAGCCTCTTGTTACGCAGATGGGGCCCTTTGCCCGCAATAGCGGCGGATCGGAGAGCACGCTTCACGTCCCCCGCGATCAGGCCGCATTTGCCAAAGGCTACCCGAAGACCGGCGAAACCATCACGCTGCCGTATCACAAACTGCGAGTGACGGAGCCCGACGACAACCCAGGCTCTCTCCTCCTCACGATTAAAGGATCGGTCAGTCCCCGCTAATGATTGACGCAACCGTAAAGAGCAATCTTCCCGCATTCCAGGATGCTACCCGCGCTTACCTGGAAGATCGGAAAGTGTCCGTTCGCCAAGGTCTTTATGACCAAGGTGGGCGTCTGGTTCGCGCGTTGATCAAGATCACTCCTCCGTCGAAGAAAGGGCAGGGGAGTGCGGCGATCCGGCTCGGCATGTTCTACGCGGTGCGCTTGCTCAAGCCGCAAGATTTCCGCTCTTCTGTAATGAAGGATCTGATACGGAAAAGGAACGAAGAGGCGCTCATTAACGCTCTTGAAGATCGTCGTTTCCCGATTAAGGACATCGTCGATTTCTCTCCTTCTTTGGTGGAAAGAGAGCGCCGTCGGGGCAGGGTGCCGAAGACTGCCCGCGAAAAAGGTTTAGCCACCTTTGATATGCGTGGATACAACGCCACAAAACGGGCCAAAGAAGCGAAAGTCGGCGAAGCGAAGGGCGGCTGGGCGCAATCGCTCAACAAGCTCACAGGTAAACCGGCGGCGGCATGGATACAGCGTCATGCAGATGCGGGGACGATTGAAGACAAGGCCGATCAATCCTCCAAGCGTGGTTTCATCCGCATCGTAAACCGCTCTGCCTGGGCAGGGGGCTCGCACGGCCGCCGCCAAACTGAGGACGCCCTGAAGTTCCGCTCGGAGATGATCGCCAGGGATCAACAGCTCCGCGAGGAGCGCGAGACGCGCAAACGCTTTCAACGCATCCTTGCGAAGGTGAAGAACTAACGGCCCCTTGTCATGCTCTCAACCCTTCTCTCTGATATCAAAGTCCGTCTTCTGGACCAAGTGTCCGGTTTGCGCGATGGAGATCCTGACGACGGTGAACCGACTCTCCCCGACGGGTCCACGGTGCCTATCTTTCGGGAGACGACGCCAGACGCTTTCGGTTTGATTGATCAGGAGATGCTTCAGGCCCCAGGGCTTGCCCTCCTCCTTAGTTTCTCGGATTCCTCCGACGGCAAGAAGAACCTCTCGCTCCCCCGCTTTGCGAAGGAACTGGTCGTCACAATCTTTGCCAATCCGGTTCAATACAACGGCACACTCAACGGTCTCGATCTCTCCGAAGCCGTTCTTTTTGCCCTTCATCATTGGAGCTGGGGTCCGGATCTTTCGAGCCTCTTCCGCATCGTTGATGACCCTCTGGATCTCTCGATCCGGACCGACGGTCTTTATCTCTACACGGTCCAACTCAGGACCGACATCACTATCAAACCAACCGCCTAGCCATGCCCAAGAAAAAGACCACTCCTTCGCCCACTCGTAATGAACCTGTCGAACTCACTTTTGACCGCGCGAAAGCCACCGCAGTCAAGAAGCCTTACCGCCATCCGTCGACCGGCCGCACGGTCTTTTACAAACAGGGCGTGCACGCCTTCACCGCCACGGGAGTTTATGCCGGGCGCGTCCGCGTTGCCGTCAAAACTTCCGAATCCGCCTCTTAGTAGATTATGAGCACCGACGCATCTACTGTTATCGCCGGTCCCGCTTATGTGGGCTTTGACGGCATCTCGATCTACACTGAAGAAGATATTGAGGTCTCCGTTACCAAGGAGACGCGCGATCACAGCGTTCGCGGCTTTGGCACCATCGATGATACGCTCCTTGACGTGATGGCGGAGATCACCGTCATGCCCGCTCAGTGGGTGGATGCTCACAACCTTATCTATTATTCCTGTCTCTCCGCTGCGATCGGCTCCCGCATCTTTGGCGATGTGGATAAACCGATCGTCATCCAGAGTATGACCGAGGGGAAACGCTACACCTACGCCCGGGGCGCGATCACTACGCCCCCGCCGCTGGGCTTGGGCGTAGAGAAGGACCTTATCGGCAGTCTTACGCTTACTGCCCTTAAAGGAAATGCGACAGAACTCAGCGCGGCGAATTCCATCGTCGCTCTCAGCGATACCGCTTTCACCGATACCAGTTTCAACGAGGAGGCACTCATTCACGTCCCGTATTCGGTCGCCTGGGGAGCCTCCCCCTTTAACGACATCGAGACGGAAGACGGCGTAGACGTTACCTTCGACCTCTCCCTTGAGCCCGTGAAGACCGACAAAGGCGGCACCATCGACATGCGCGTGACCGATCTTCGCGCGAGCGCGACGCTTATTCCCGTCAACCTCTCGCATGCCAACCTCCTCGAGTTTGGCAAAATGCAGGGAACGGGGGTAGCCAGGGGCACAAAGATGGGCCGCGCTTTTGGCCGTGACCTCGTCATGGACGGAGGATCGGGCGCACCCAAGGTCACACTCAAGCGGGCTATCCCCCTCGATCTGGCCAACCGCTTAGGCACCGCCCCTCACCTCGCAGGCACGTTCAACTTCCGCTCCACCCGCACGATCACAAACGGTCGCGCGGGTCCTGTCGCCGTAATCGAAACCTCCTCCTAATGTGCGGATTCTTTGGGGTAGTATTCTTCTCGCCCCCGAAGAGGGCGAAGCCGTTCGGGACCTCTCGAACGATATTCAACGCGTTGTCGACGTGGAACCGCAGACGCGAGCGGACCATCCGTCAATCTTTCCGCGTGGCAACGCTCTCCGGGACTTCTCTTTTACGATTGAAAGAGAGTGGCCTGATGAAGGCACTGCTCAGGATTTTATCCTTCGCATGGACAAGCAGTTCGAGGGAACCGAGCGGCAGACCAAAACCCTCCGCATCCTTACCGATGGCGATCCCCGTCTCACCGTCTATCTCGATACCGCCGCGCTACAACGTTACCAAGGACGCGAGGAAGGCGTCTCTACCATTCAGTCCTTTCGCTTCATCGTCGCTTCGGCTGGGCGTGCAGCAATTCAGACCTAAGCCCGTTTTCATCCATGCCTGAGCAACTTTCATCATTACGGATTCGAAGCGTAGTTAGCGTCGATGAGCGGGATCGCTGGATAGACGTCGCAACGGAGGATACGCCAAAGCTCATTCCGGGCAACGCCATCCGCTTTGATTTTCTGCTACAGGAAAACGCAGCCATCGTAGACGGGGGAAACATCGCCTCGTCGATTCTTACGATCAAGGATCTTGCAACAGGAGGCGGCGCTCCCTCACCGGCAGATCCCGCCTTGATGCAACAGACGATCACATCGATTACAGCCAATCCATCACAGGCGGATTGGGACGCAGGGACCGCGCAACACCTCACCTTTTTCTTCGCTGAGGGTGCTACCAATTTAGGCAAAGGCAAATACTGGATGGCCTTGGAGGTTTACCTCACTACAGGCGAGCCGATCACTGTCCAATACGGGAAGATCGAGTTTGAGGAAGACGGGGTAGGGCTGGCGACCACCGTCGATCCGATTACGAACTATATCACCCTTGCGGTTGCCAACTCCACGTTTGCCCAGCAAGCCAGCCTTCGCGCCTCCGCGCTCTTCGCGTGGTTTGGGGATCTTGCGGTTGCCGATGTCGTTGGCTCTTGGACGGCCCCGGTTGCGGAGTCTATTCTCGCTGTCCAGCTTTCCGCGCAGAAACCGCCTGTTGGGGCAGACCTTACTTTTGACGTCTACAAAGACGGGGTGACTACGGGAGAGAGCGTCACGCTTGCCGCTGGTTCCTCTCACGCGCAGACCGTCCTTTCTTCGGGCGTTTCTCTCGCTATTGGTGAGGTCATCACTCTCGTATGCACGCAAGTAGGCTCCACCACTTCGGGAGGCTTCCTAACCGTCAATTTGATCCGCCAACCGGTTAACTCGTAATGACAAAACTAAGACAAATTTTACTGGTAGCATTGGCGGTGACGCCGATGATTCTCCCCGCCCAAACCGTCCGCATTGACGGCGGCGACATCACAGACGGCACTGTCAATGCGGAGAAACTGGAGTTCACCGTAACCCCCTTCGCCGAGACTCTCCTGGACGACATCACAGCGTCCGGTATGCGGACCACCCTCGGCACCATGTCCGAAGGGGCGATCAAATTTCTGTTCGATGATCCGGAAGCGATTGGGCCGGATTTCTCAGCAAGCTCATGGGTAAACGCTCTAGAGGGCGAGACTTGGACCTTTGCCGATGAGGTAGACATGAGCGGGGCTGGCGTGATCCTCCCGGACACCGTCACCGGTGGGCTCTCCTCGTTTGCCTCTGCCAGTGCTGTAGCCGACCTCACGAGCGACCTCAACGCCCGCGCGAGGGCTGGCGGAGTTTGGCTCGATGGAGTTAGCGGAGAGATTGATACACGCACGACGTGGGGCGAAGACGGAGAGAGCCTGGCGTTCAAATTCACTTTGGGTTCCGCAGATACATTTGGTCAAATTCTCAGTGTCGGCGGGCAGTCCAATTTGATTTTGGGGTTCTGGGATAACTCCGGTCAGCTCGTAGTCCGTCGGCTGGAATCGACAAATATTGACTTGAACTGGCTGCCAACTGTTGGGCGGACCTATCACCTTTATTTTGAAAGGTCTGGAAGCGATCTTCTGCTCTACGTAGACGGCTCTCTTGCCGATACTATTGCTGGCGCGTTCAGCGGCGTTTCTTCGGGGAACGTCGTTCTAGGTAGCCGCGGCGG
>JBCDMB010000010.1 GCA_038744685.1 Verrucomicrobiota bacterium | reverse complement strand
GGTAATAGTTCGTTCATTCTGATTCTTACTATGCGGGACTTTAACCCGGTTTACATCGTGCCCATGCCGGGCACACACAAAACGGCGTAGGCAACCCGAAGAAAGCGCCCGTGAAATCGACAACCCACAGAACGCTGGACCTCCAAGGCCGGGTCGCCTAGCCTCGACATTGCGTCCATCGCTTCGCGATGGCCGCAATGGCTAAAAGAACGAAGAGTTTGGCGATTGAACTCTTTGGTTCCCGAGTCACATTAAAAACATGAAATCGCAGATCACTTATTGGAAAGAATCAGACGGAAAGTATTTGGGGTATTTGAACGATTATCCCGACCATTGGACGCAAGGCGATAACCTTGAGGATCTTAAAGCGCACCTTCGTGATTTATACCACGAATTCACCATCCACGACCTTCCAGGAATCAAGAAAATGGAAGAAATCGAAGTCGGGTGAAGCGCAGGGATCTAATCAAGCGAATTGCTTCGGCACGGAGGGAAACACGACATCTACCACAACCCCAATACTGGAGCGACTCACCCGATTCCACGTCATAGAGAAATCAATGAGATGCTGGCAAGAAAGATCATCCGGGATCTATCGAAAGACTGAGGGAGCCATCCAGGCGGAGCAGGTCAACCCGATGTCCATCCCGACAAACTCTAAAGATCATACGGACTCAGGGCCTCACTGGCGGGTTGTCTTTCCTCGACGTTCTCCACAAAAGAGCCTATTGACGGTCGTTTGATATCTGATAGGTTTTAATCGTGTCGCCGGAGCTAAAAGAAATAGAAGAGAAGGCCTTAAATCTCTCTGCATCTGATCGAGAGACTTTGGCGAACCATCTCTTCCAAAGCGTTCACAATCAAGAATTAAGTGAATTAGAGACGGAATGGATTGCACTTGCGGAGGAACGGTTTGCTGCGCTCGCAAGCGGATCTGATCCAGGACTCAGCGAGGAAGAGTTTTTTCGGGGTTTCGTGCGATGCTAGATGGAAGTCCGCTTCGCTACCGAAGTTCGGGAGGAAGTAGCCCAAGCCGAGCGCTATTACGAAGGAGAGGTTGAGGGCTTGGGCAGTGCGTTCATCCAGATTCTTTATGAGTCGATTCAGGAGATCAAAAAGTTTCCTGAGGCCTCGCGGGTCATACGCGATCCTTATCGGCGGTTCCTTACTCCCCGATTTCCCTACGGGATCATTTTCAGAGTGGAAGGCGCGATTATTTATGTAGTAGCCGTGGCCCACTTAAAACGTCGACCCTACTATTGGAAAAACAGGGATAACCAGTCCGGATAGGCAACTCGCTACCGCTCGCACCTACTGTTCACCATTCAGTCAAAGAATGAGAAAATTCGTTTTCGGATTCGCAACCGGTATTGCGGTAACCATTGTTTTGGCAATCGGGCTTTTTCTTTTGCTGAGCGAGAGAGTTGAAAGAGGATTTTTTGGACCTTGGGAAGAAAGTCAGGAGCCGAGGTTGGAGCTTATCTTGTATCCATCGAACTATATTGAGTTGAGAGACACGTTCGGAATGAGCGCGGTAGAGTTGTCAGAGTTTCTTGCGCAAGGTGACGAAGAGAAAAAGAACGGTTACCTTTCTGCTTTCGAATCCGGCTTGGCAACAAGGATTACGTTTATTCATATCGATGATGGCCCCGAGAGAACACAAGAAGTTACATTCAAAGATGGAAAGGTTGAAAGTCACATTTTCGAGATCTCTTCGGATGTGGAGATCAACATTGATACACCGTCCACATCCAAACTAGTCGAGTCAGATATAGATTTTCTGAATTCTGAAAGGCTACTCAAAGCTGTTGAAAAACGCCTCAACGGTTCTATGTCGCCGGAATCAGATGCGACAAAATAGGACAAGACGACGCAGGCAGTCCAGTGAACACGCCCGAAAATCCTAAAAATCAACTGGACTAGGTGCCTCACCGGCGGGTTGCCTGTCCTCGACGTTCGAGAAAAGAAAAAGGAAATTGAGCAAGGTACTGATTGCGTGTGATTGAAGTGAATACAACTGCTTGAAAAGAATAACAGCAGAATGGAACAGAGTTTCTCACAGAGGCACCAAGGCACAGAGAGAAACAAGCTCTGTGTGCTCCGTGCCTCCGTGAGAGAATTGCATTTTGGATCTGCCTCTCAACTCCGGGTCTTTGCGTCTTGGCGTGAGCCATACCCACTCCGGCTCGAACCAGTCGGCGTAGGCAACCCGATGAACGCGCCCGTGAAATCGACAACCAATAGAACGCTGGACCTCGCTGGCCGGGTCGCCTAGCCTCCACGTTCTGCAGAGAAAGAAATCACAGGATGCCTGGCCAAACTGAAAGACTACTTCCTTTGCCCCACCTGCTACTATCTGGAATTGTAATATGATTGCTCGTCTATTTCAGAACTGGGTTTATGCAACTCCCCCACTCGCACTACTTCTTATTGGGCTTTATCCATTTATCGAGATGTCGATTGCTCTACCTCTATTCTTGTCTCTTCCGGTTTACATGATCCACCAATATGAAGAGCACGAGGACAACCGGTTTGTGGACTTTCTTAATGGCCTAGTGGGAACAGACAAGAAGGGTTTGTCCCCGTCTGATGTCTGGATCATCAATGTGATCTTTGTTTGGTTTTTGCTATTAGCCACTTTTTACCTAACAAAAGAGTCCTCTAGTTGGGGCGTTTTGGCGGCTTACTTGTTAGCAATCAATGGGTTCGTCCATGTGGTTTGGGCAGTAGCGTTTCGGAAATACAATCCAGGACTTTGGACATCTTCGATACTGTTCCTACCTCTTGCAGTCTGGATTTTTGCTTCGATTCCAGCGACACCCGTAGTCCATGCGACTTCGGCAATCCTCATTGTCGTTCTTCACGCGGCGATAATGATCATCGCACGGAGGCCTTCTTAGCTGAAAACAAATCACAAAAGCAAAACAACGTGGAGCTGGACAACGCCTAAAGGCGCGCCGGTCCTCGCTGCTCGACTTTGAAAAATGAGATCTGAAGAGGTGACGCTAGTCGAAATCGACTGGAATCAGATTTCGTCTATTGGAGAGTTCTTCGATACCGCTCTACCTCAGTGCCAATCTCCTGCATGGCACGGAAGAAATTTGAATGCGTTGCAAGATTCGTGGGTCACTGGCGACATCAACCCAAAAGGGCCTCCTTACCATTTTCGATTCAAAAGGAACCCCAAGCAGAATGAAGAAATGGATAGAATTAGAGAAACGGTAGAGAAGATTGCTCGGGAATCAGTGGAAGAGAATGGAGGGATCTTTGAGACTTCTTGACCGAGCAGTGCGAACAAGACGAGTAATCAACCCGAGACTCACGCCCAGCCTTGTGCTCGAGTCCGCTGGTTCGCGTGCCTACTCTCTACGCTCTGAAAAGATTCAAAGGATGACTGAGGATGAAATTGGCAAAATTGTTGTTGACGACTCCGACAAATTAATTGGACAACATTCATACGGTGATCAGGAACTTGAGTGAAGTAGTCTCGGACCTCCAACGTTGCAGTTTTGTTGCCGCGCCCTCTCTCCCGTCAATCCTCTCTCCCGGCGACTGTCGCTGTCTAAAAGCAAATTCCCATTGGTAATCCTGCCGCAGCACCAACAGTAATATGCGCTCCCTCATTCTTGCTCTTTTATGTTGCGTATCCACAGCACCTCTCTCGGCCAGTGTAATCAACCTGGTCGAAGATTTTAACAGCTACGGTGATGGAACGAATGGCGGACGAATCCTCGCAGGAGATCCGACAAGCTTTTTCGAAGGCAATTGGAACATTGGTCCATTTGGAGCCACAGGCGGGTTTGTCGATTATTTCAGAGCACCTTTCACTGGAGATGGCTTTGTGGCTGTTGGTACAGTCTCCGCACTGACCTATGCTGAACCTTTCGCACCCGGCAAATACAACGTCACAGTCGAAACCTTCGCATCGGGTAGTGAAAGCAGATCGATCAGCGTTTTCTTCGGCAGCGCCACCCCGACTTACACCTACGCTCTCGGGGACTCCACAGACAACCAATTCAATCAATTCTCGGTCACTCTTTCCGGGGAAACGAATCTTAGCCTCGTAAACATTGGCTTTGGCCGAACACTCAACGTGACATCCATTAATGTGACGCAAGTTCCCGAACCCACTACCTACGCCATCATTTTCGGAATTGCTGCCTTGGCGTTTGTCACTCTCCGGCGCCGCATACGCAACTGATATAAATTTGCTTTTCAGGCGGTCTATTCGCTAAGCCTTTGCCTCTTTTCCCGACACGACTGTGTGCCTATGGACCTGTGAGTTTTGCCTGGTGGTGCGAGTAGAGGGTTCTTAGGTCAGAGTACGGGGACGATTTCTTGAAGCGAATTTATGTGTGGTAGATGGGTGAAGGAGATCCGAGCGAGGTTTGCGGAAACAGAACAAATCGTAGAAGCTTTCCTCGCGATCGACGATCTGGGACAAATCTGCAAAGATTCCTGTTCCCAGTCAGGTTTTTTACCGGGATAACTTTACTGTAGCGTTCTACCAGAACAACAAAATGGGTATCATCATACTAGTCGCTTTCTGGACATGCGTCGGTCTTACGGCCGTAAATATAGGGTTAAAACCGGCCCTCATCTTTACCGGACTTTGGATTATTGGATTCTTTTTGTTTCCGGCCCTTGGGCTAACACCCCACCTATTCTGGACGTATCAGGCAGTTTTAGCTATCCCCATGGCGATATGGATTAAGTCTAAAGTCTTCTGAGGGGAAGAGAGGAATCTCTAAGACTTCAAAGAGACACGAGTGAGTAGAGTCAAACGGCGTAGGCAACCCGATAAACGTGCCAGTAAAATCGGTAACCTACAGAACTCTGGACCTCTCAGGCCGGATAGCCTAGCCTCCACGATATGGGAAAGAGAAGAGTTTGAACCACGGATAAATCGGATAGACACGGATAAGAGAGAGAAAAAGGGAATGAAAGAATCGTATCAGGATCATTCCCACGGGATCAGTGTTTATCGGTGTTCATCGGTGGTTCCGATGTAACGGAATGTATAGACAAGAAGCATTCGGGGCCATATCCAGCCGGCGTAGGCAACCCAATGAAGGCACCAGTGAAATCGATAAGCTATTGGAATTTGGACCCCTCAGGCCGGGTCGCCTAGCCTCCACGATCTACAGAAAGAATGAACAGCATTAGACTGCACCATTACTATTTAGCGATCCTCGCTTGTTCGGCTTATTGCACTCTAGTGATTCACATCTGGCCGGATCGAGTCCCCAGCTTTATTGATCACTCGGCACACTACCTAGCTCTACCCATAATTCTTCCCTTCATGCTTCACATGGAGACGAAGTATCTAACGCCTGCAGTAGTTGATTTTCCGTATTTCATAGCAGCGTATCCAGTCTATTTCGGATTAATCCTATCTCCAATCGCCTTCCTAGCACTTAAGAATGAACGAAAATCAATTATGAACAGCGAAGAACCACAAACCATCAATACTACTCAAATCGAACAGTAGAAAAATGAACCGTAGTTCCAGTCATAGCTATCAACTCCCTTCGCGCTCCGCGCTTCAGTCTCGATAGTGCTTTCCGTTCAGAGAAGCATATGAATCACATCATGGCACAGACAGATCCATTCGTGGTTGGTCAGGTAATAAATACAATCCTCATAGTTGCCCTTCTTTCGCTCCCCTTCGTTATCTGGTCGAAGATTTCCAAATGGAGCAAAGAAAAGAATGAAAAACTGGATGAAATCACCGCCGAATTACGAGAGATCAAAGAACAGCTGAATCGAAGGGAATGAAAATAATGGCCATTCATACTTCATGGCCATTATTTTCTACTCAGCTAAACCACTCTTAACGAAAAGGCGTTGCCAACTCGATGAACTCGCCCGTGAAATCGAAAACCCACAGAACGCTGGACCTATCGGGCTGGGTCGCCTAGCTTCGACGCTAGGCGATAGAATGAAGAAACTGATAGTCACTGCTCTTATCGCATTTCTGATCTGCGTCACAGGAGCTCTTCTGTTCGTAGCTCCAATTGTTCCTTGCGGTTGGAGTGTTACCTATCAGCAAGAAGGTGGGGCAAAAATACAGGGGAGCACCGGAGTACCCTTGTTTGCAAGCGACTACGTTATCGTTGACCTCCCGCGGGAAGTCAGTGAAGGGAAAAATCGAATATGGTCATCTAAATTCATGGTGAGCTTTGATCGAGAAAGGGTATTAATCCCAGTTGCCTACAGAAAGAGCTTCCTTGGTATCAGCTATGTCCACAGAGATCAATTGAAGGGAGCCGATATCACGGGCGCGAAAGTCGATGATGGCTGGACTGTTTCATTTGAGGAAGAGAGGGTTACTTTCATGAATGGCAAGATCACTGTAACACTACACAGGGAGGCCTGACCGGGCGGTGGTCTTAGTTCCGTTCGGGCTCCGCGCTACAGTCTTGAGACACCTCATCGTTCAGAGTAAGATGAAGGCTATTGACAAGACAGCAGCAAAAGAGTGGTGCGAGGCCCATGATTTTGAGATAGATTCGGGTGGACTGCCTTCACTCATTCCTACCACAGAAAAATTCTCCATCCCGGAGGACGCAGGCGCTCGAGTGGCGTTGGTTCGAGGTCACATGCGCGCCTTTTGCGATGAAGAAGAAACCTGTGTTTGGCTCAATGATTGGAGCGTGTGGCCGTCTGGCCAGTGGGAGCATCTTTTTCAACAGTTTCGACTCTCTTATGGGATTTCAGAAAAGCTTGCTGAGTTACCCTGCCAACTTATCCAGAAGAAAGAATTTGATGCCACGGTTTCCACAGTTATCTATGCAGTGCTCATGCTTTGGGATTGTTACGTTCTCGGGGCATCGGGGCAACGGTTTGTGTTTTACTCTCACGATGAAGTCGGACTCAAATCCGCCTAATCAGAGGAGGCGGTCTACCCGAGGATATGCGCCCGGAAGTTGTGCTTGAGTCCCAGAGTCAGGTGCCTATCTTTTGCCTATACTTGGCAACATGTTCTTTACGAGAATAAAGCACACACAAGTGGCCACCCTCGCTGCCACTCTAATTGCTTATGGATCGCTCGCAGGGGGGGCGCATGGTGGGATTTTAATGACGATTTCTGATGACGGCATCAACCTGACTTTGAGGGCCACAGGTAGTTTTGACGTTACCAACGCAACCAGTATTGGAACAGGTTCTCTTGGAACGGATGCCGCCGTTGCGCCTACTTTGAATGCATTTGGTTTTAATGCTGGACTCGACGGGGTAAGGTATGCAGCCAGCTTTTCAGGCATTCTCAGCGGGACCTCTGACGTATTTCCCAGTTCTAGCCTTACAACAAATATTCCTGTGTGGGTCGATTTTGATGGAACTGAATCCAACCCGAGCCCGAGGTTTGCCGCACCAGCCGGAGAATTGTCTGGAACAGTGGATGAAACAGCCATCTTCAATGGGACTACGATAGCGTCACTGGGATTGGTGGTCGGTCAATCTGTCACTGGAACTTGGGGATCTGGGGGCGTGGACGAACAAATCACAATAACAGTTATTCCTGAGCCATCATCGGCTCTCCTTCTAGGACTAGGAGGGTTAGGATTCGTTGTTCTCCGGCGTAGGAGAACTGCCTGAGTCGAACCAGACTGCGCTAACCAACCCGCTACCGCTACCGAGTCGAAGCCGGAGGTCAGTCCGAAGCCTCAACCAGAATTGGAGGTGCTCCCGCCAAAGTGAATGGCAGGCCAAGGGCGTCCCGGTAGAAATCGGAGCGTTGAACCAGGCTGCGCTGCTCGATCCGATTCGCCCAACCGACTATCCTGCGAATCATTCAGCTTTGTCCCTCGTAGGTAAGGCGGTCCATTTGACCAGAAAGAAGGGATTTTTTCAGTCTTTTCCATCCAGCGTTCACACTCTCTCCATACTCGGGATGTAAGGTGAAACCATGCGAGAAAGGGAAAAGAACGAACGGACCCGCCACAGCGAGCATTTCCATGGTTTAGCCGGGCTGAAGATTCTCTGCCCGTTTTTGATCCTGCTCGGCAGCTTTAGCCTGGCAACCGGTGCTGGATGGACGGACTACACGCTGGATATCGGAGACGGCTACGAGGTGCTCCGAGCCAATAGTCTTGAGGTTTGTATCGGGAAGAAGGGAGGAGGCCTCATTTTCTACCCACAGATGTATGAGGACGTAGGACCAGTTGTTGGTTACCAGATGAATGAGAATTATTTGTTGGCCCGAACCCTCGGCCGAACTCCGAGAAACCGGTTCGAGGGAGACACTCTTGAAAAGGTGGACCCTCATAGAGAGTTCTTCTTTCTCATCCCTAAGAGCACTGACGAACCTGTTGGTCCGTTTACGGCCAAGGAATTTGCAGATGCTCTCAAAGAAGCGGGACTGAAAAGCGAAGGATGGATCCAACCACGGAACCCGAATTTCTGGACTCCCTTTCTCGGTAGTCTCGCTTTTTTCGCATTCGCGCTTCCGTTTCTCTTCGTGAAGTACTTTTACATCTCTATCCCCGCAGTTTTTCTGGCGATCTGGTTATTCCGAAAGATGAGGATCCAAAGGCCTACAATAGCCTGAATAGCCCAAATCACTTCCAAGACCGACAGCTCTCTCCTCAACCTCCACATGAAAGTATCCCGTAGAGTCTTTCTTGCGAGCGGCGCCGGCCTTTCATTGAGCGCAATTGCGGCTGGACTACAGATGAGACTCGTTGAACCAGAGAACCTTGAAGCTACCGAAAAGACTATCCCTCTTTCGCGCCTCAGAAAGCCCTTGAAGGCTCTGCACCTATCAGACTTCCATGCCTCTCCAGATGTGAGCTATGAAACCATTGAAGCTGCTGTGGATCAGTCGCTCGCTATGAATCCAGACCTTGCTTTGCTCACCGGTGACTACATCACCTCTGAGTTACTCGATCCTGCAGAGTATCAAAGAATCCTGACCAAGTTGTCAGCCCGGATGCCTACCTTTGCCTGTATCGGTAACCACGACGGGGGTCGATGGGCGGCGAGAACTTACGGTTACCCCAATTTTGACAAGGTCGCGGATCTTCTACGCACAAGCGGCATTGAATTCCTATTCAATCAGAAAATGGAGGTTCATGTTCGTGGAGAGAGGCTAACGATCGTTGGCCTGGGTGACCTCTGGTCAGAGGACTGCAAACCTGGACAGGTGCTGAAAGCGAAAAGAGACACGGAGAACCCGTTGTTAGTCCTTTCCCACAACCCTGATTCCAAATCCCTCCTTCAAAAGTTGGACTGGGATGTTCTTTTCTGTGGGCACACCCATGGAGGACAGTTGGTGATTCCTCTGGTCGATTATCGGCCATTTCTGCCCGTAAAAGACAAATCCTTTCCAGAGGGACTACGGCAATTTGATAGCAAGTATGTTCACATCACCAGAGGAGTCGGAAATCTCCACGGACTGAGAATCAACTGCCGACCGGAGATTAGTCTACTTCATCTACTACCGAAATCCCGACCAGAACCAACCTTCCGAAGTAGTTGACCTCGAGAACGCTCCCGAGGAGTGCACCGGCGATACTCACTTTCGGCAAGACGCAAACCACGAATGTGATTGAGATTCTATTCGAGGATCGATAATCCCACTATTGACCTCTGTAAGAAAACCCTTGGGCCAACCGGCGAAAGGTCTGATTGAAAAACGCCCATGTTCACCCGCTTCAAGAAAACCGCACTACCAATTATATACTGCCTCGTTCTTTGCTCTCATTTGATGGCGAATAAACGAGTCGCTTATATTTACGGAGACGTTGCTGCTGATGGAACGATTCCGTCCGGCGCTGCTGCTCCCTATGATCAAATGTTGCTGACTGATCCCGGCAACACTGGCCTATCGGTCTTTAAGGGCATAGTGGAAGGAGAAGGTTACACCATCGAGCAACACTATGATCGCACCCTCAATTTCAACGCGGCCTTTCTAGCCCAATACGACGTCGTCATTTTCGGCCTGCACCAACGAATTTGGGCCCCAACTGAGCAAGCAGTTCTCGATGATTGGATTCAAGCCGGGGGTGGTATTCTGCTGTACAGCGACTCAGCAGCCGGTGGACTGTTTAGTTTGGTGGGTATTAAAAACTCAGTAGGACAGAGTGCGGTAAATTCAATTTTGTCGAATTATGGTATGCAGGTTACTGTGGATCAAGGTGGCGGAACCCGCGGATATTTCGCTGATGCAGACGCCTCGAATCCTGTGGTCTACCCGCAGTTGATTTTTGAAGGTGAAGGGGTCTCGCCGATAGCCGTTGATCCTCTCGGCGTGGCCGAGGTCGTTATTCCTTTTAGGTCAGAGAATCGAGCCTCCGGAGGCAATTTGAACATCGATAGTGTAAACGTAACGATTTCCAATCCAGATTGGGCTGCCATCGCACTTGCTGAGGTTGGAGAGGGTCACGTCATGGCAATATTCGACCGCCAGCCGCTATGGAACAATGGCCCCGGATCCGACATCGACATGGAGGACAATCGGGAAATTCTCCGTCGCCTCGTTCGCTTTCTCGCTCGCGATTATGGGAATTCCAAAGAGTGGTTCGACTTACGGATTGAGTCTGGTGACCCGCAAGACTTCCAAATTTCGTTTCGCCAGTGGCTGGACGGCAGCGGTTCAGACGGTTTTAACTACACAGCGAGGAATTCCCTCTTTGCACTAGAGCATAGCACCACTCTCGCATCCGGTGAGTGGAGAATCGAATCAGCACTCGTCGAAGAAGTTGGGAGTGCGGCTCAACCAGATGGGGAGAGTGAGCGGGTCACCGTTCGGGTTGTCCCGGACCCCGGTTCAGAGGCTTGGTTCGTCCGTCTCGTCTCTAAACCTGCAACTGCGACATCTGAGGAACCGACCGCTGATGCGGGTCGCGACCAGTGGATTGCATTGTCCGGTAGTGCCTTCCTCGAGGCAACTGCTGCGAACGCCACAACCACATCCTGGTCGAAGGAAAGTGGTCCGGGAACCGTGACGTTCAGCGATGACGAATCACTCCAAACGACTGCGACTTTCTCCGCCGCCGGTACCTATGAGTTGTCGATTGAAGCGTCCGACGCCAGCGGCACAAGCGCCCTCGACACTGCCAAGGTCGTGGTATTCGAAGATTCGGATATCGTGATTGCGATCAACAGCGGCGGTGGTGATTATTCGGCGCTGTCCGGGATCGAGTATGTTTCTGATATCTACTTCGTCGGGGGCGGCGCGGACCAGTTCCCGGGCAACTCTGTTGCGGGAACCGAAGATGATCTCCTCTACAACTTTGCGCGATCAAAAAACAGCACCTTCACTGGTTACTCGATACCCGTGGACGATGGAAACTACCTCGTTCTCCTACAATTCGCGGAAACATTTTTCTCCACCGACAACAGTCGCGTATTCGATCTCTCCATCGAAGGTCAGCTAAGACTGGATGATTTTGACATCCATGAAGTTGCACCGGGGAAATGGGTGGCTGTCGACTTGGTTTTCTCCTCAACTGTTGCCGACGACTCCCTCGATATCGTTGTCACCGCCTCCAGCAACAATCCACTGATCAACGCTATTGTCGTTTTCGAAGTCCCCTGAAACAATTTTAGCTAGGCGAATGCGGATTCTGGTAGGATATTTCTATTATACTGACTTTCGTCGAACAAGTATTGTTCCAGGAAAACGATGAAGAAACTCACCGTCATTCTTTTTGCCGTGGCATCTTCTACTCCGATTTGTGCGATGGACTGGGTCTTCCCAGAGACAATCTCTTATGAATGGACGGTTCAAACAGCGTTTCAAGGTCGCATCCCAAAGTTCACCGCAAAAGATGCCCCGATAAGTCAGTTAATCCGAGGACTTGGCGATGGCATGACCTCTACCCTAGAAATCAAAGCCCTTGGGATGGATGAGGCCAAACTAGAAAAGAGGTTAACTTTCGAGAGAGAAAATGTCGCGTGGATTGAAGTGGTCGCCCTAATTGCCGACGAAATCAATGCAGACATTTTGATCACAAAAGGCGGGGTCATTCTCATGCCTGCAACTCTTGAGAATGAGAAAGCAGAACCTAATGATGCGGACAGCAAAGTCAATGTCCCTGGGAACCCCTTCAACCTGCAGAAGGACTGAACGCAGTCTGGTTGTTTAGTCTTCGTATTGGGAAAAGAAATGAATGACCTTATCGCATCGATTAAGTTTCGCCGAATAGAAGTCGACGGTAGGGAGCCAAGCACGAATGATGAGTTTCGCATCGTGCTCTACTTTTCTCGAAAGGATTCCCACAATTCATACCTCGCAAGACCACAACATTGCGGAATACCGTGATTCTCTAGGAATCTTCATGTTCAGTGGGGTTTTGAATCGCATCCGGTCCGCCTTCGGGCCCGCTCCAGAGGACCAGCGGACTGAGAAGCAGAAGGCGGGGGATGCCGCCGAGGATGCTGCCGCCAAATGGTTAAAGACCGAGAAACGGTTTCGTATTCTAGAGCGAAACTGGCGCTTTGGGCGGGGCGAGATCGACATCATTGCCGTCGACCGGGAAACGATGGTCTTTGTCGAAGTCAGGGCGCGGGCTGTAGGAGCGCTGGTCTCCGGCTACCACTCCGTGAACCAGAAAAAGCGCGACACTCTTCGCAATTGCGCTCTCGCTTATTTGAAACGCACCCGTCCCTATCCCCGCCATTTTCGTTTCGACATCGTTGAGGTGGAACTCAATAACGGTGCTGTCGGTGATCTCCGGCACTTTGAGCACGTTCCGATTTTTCATAAACAGGACCGTCCTACACACTCTTAGAATCACTTCATGGAATCAGATAGCCGTCATCCTTTTCTTCAGGGTCTTAGCAAGCATCGTGGGGCTCCTCCCACCGCCATCGTAATCTTTGGCGCTTCCGGCGACTTGACTGCCCGCAAGTTAATCCCGGCCCTCTACAATCTCGGGTTGGACAACCTTCTCCCTTCTGATTTTCACTTTGTCGGCTTCGGAAGAAAACCCATCCCCGACAAAGAATTCCAACAGATCGCAACAACTGCGATTGAAGACCATTCTCGTCGTGAGCTCAACCCGGAGGTATGGAACCGCATTCGCTCAAACATCCATTACCATGCAGGCGGATACGATAGCCCTGAAGCTTTCGAGGAACTCTCTCAGATTCTCCTGAAAATTGAAAAGGAGATCGGACGGGATACCCAGTTTCTTTTCTACATTTCCACACCGCCCAACGTCTTTACCCCCATCCTCGAAAATTTGGGAAAAAGCGGTCTGGCTCGTCATAATCTCCGCACCCGTTGCGAGTCCAAGATCATTATTGAAAAACCATTTGGTCGCGACCTCACCAGTGCACGGGCTCTCAACGAGACGCTCTCGCGGGACTTTTCGGAGAATCAGGTCTTTCGCATCGATCACTACCTAGGCAAGGAAACGGTGCAGGATCTCTTGGTACAGCGTTTCGGAAACAGCATCTTCGAACCGCTCTGGAACCGCCAATTCGTCGAGTCGGTGCAAATTACGGTGGCCGAGGATTTGGGTGTGGGGACCCGCGCCGGTTACTACGATTCCAGCGGTGCGTTGCGTGACATGATCCAGAATCATGCGATGCAACTCGTCTCTCTCACCGCGATGGAGCCACCCGTTTCCCTCGATCCGGAAGCCATCCGGGATGAGAAGGTCAAAGTGCTGAAGGCCATTCAGGTCCCCAATGCCAATCCGGAGGGGGGCGACGTGGTCCGTGCCCAGTATGACGAGGGTTTGATCGAGGGCGAGAAAGTGAAAGGCTATTTGTCGGAACAGGATGTTCCCCAGGAGTCTTTCACTGAGACCTATGTGGCCCTTCGCTTGTCGATCAACAATTGGCGCTGGAAGGGAGTGCCCTTTTACGTGCGATCCGGGAAGCGCCTTGCCAGACGGGTCAGTGAAATTGCCGTGCAGTTCAAAAGGCCCCCCGGCATCCTTTTCAGCGAAGGAGACCGGTTCGATCTGGCTTCGAACACTATGGTGATCGGTATCCAGCCGGACGAAGGCCTCACTCTTCTTCTGAATTCGAAGATCCCCGGACTCGAAACGAGAACCCAACCGGTGAAGATGCACTTCCGTTATGCGGCGACTTTTGGATCCAATACACCTGAGGCATACGAACGCCTGATCATGGATGCCATGGTTGGTGATTCTACGCTCTTTATTCGCGGGGACGAAACCGAGGCTTCCTGGTCGCTGATCACACCCGTCCTCGAGAGTTGGGCTGCCAACGGCAAAACCGGTCTGGAAAGCTACAACGCAGGCTCCTGGGGACCTCTCGCTGCAGAACGTCTACTATGGGAGAACAAGCATGAGTGGCGTCGCTCAGGGCCCTAGGATCAATCCTCAAACAATCGCATACCCGTGACACCTATCCTCGAAACCTTGCCGGGAATCACCCTGCCTGTTGCCGAAGTGAACCGGCAGCTTGGCCAGATGTGGCAACCCGGCCGTGAAGGCTCTGGAGCCCCTTCCGAATTTCGCGCCTCACAAATGAATTTTATCCTGCACTTCGGTCTTCAAACGACGGTGCAGGACGCACGTGCGCGCTTCGAAGAAGCCATCCACTTTAGCCAGCGTTATCCCTGTCGCATAATCGTTCTCTGCCCCGAGGAAGAGAATGCCTCGGATCGTTTTCTTGAGGCTAAGTTGTTTGCGCAGTGCTATATCGGCAATACTCCGCGAACCATGTGCTGCTGCGAAGCTCTCATGCTAGGCTATCCTCCGAATGAAAAGGGGGATTTGCAGAACCAGATATCGATCTGGCTGGAAAGTGATCTGCCGACCTGCCACTGGTTCCACCGGGTTCCCTCCGAACGAATCAGCGACCACTACCTCTCTTTCACCCGCGGGGCCAAGCATATCCTTTTTGACAGCTCGGTAGAACACACCGATTTCTGCCAGCTTCCTTGGAAGAATCCCAGTCGCGTCAAAGACCTGGCTTCTGCGAGACTTCTTCCCATTCGACAATCCGTCGGCCAGTATTTGAGCGGATTCCCACCGGAGGCGCTGGCTGCTGGAGTCAAAGGAATCAAAATTACTCACGGAGAACCTCTAAGCGGAGAAGCGTATAACCTTTCCGCATGGATGAAGCAGTGTCTCGAAACCGCGGACCCAAACCTGTCCCTAAACGAAGAGCTTACCCCCCTCAAAGGGGAACCCGACCGCATCTTCGGCGAATGGGTGATCGAGAACTCCGACCATCAGTTTGCGTTTGATTTGCGATTTAGTGAAGGGCGCGGTCTACTCACCGCCAAGTTTGACGACGGCTCTCCCACTGACTGGCCGTTCAAAGCACACCTTCTCCCTCCGCGGGATGCGTTGAGTGAGGCAGTTTTCTTTTAGACTCAACAAAAGGCAGCTTCGAAAGTATACCCGCTGGAAAGTTGGGCGCCCGACCATCTCTGGAGCTGTGGTGGCTAGGTTGCCCGATCGGCTAACAACACTTAAAAGAAATGTTCCGCCCAAGGCTAGAGCAACTGTGTCTCACCTTGCGATGGCTAAGAAGGACGTCTTTGGATTTTGGATACTAACATGACCTAATTCTGCGATGCTGCAAGCAGGCAAATCCCTTCAAACCCAATCAAGTGAGGCTCTCCTCTCACTCACAAGCTTGCAGACTGTTTTTCTATCGGTTACCGTCTCCCCAGTTCAGATAAATTTCCACTGCACCTTTCTAAATGGCAACTGCTGGCACGAGCCCAATTGGACCCTCAGTTCGGGAAACCGAGCGATTCGTCAACTGGACTGCTTTTGCGAAGAAAGCTCGGAAGATAGGAACCCCTCAGAGCGGTCTCGCGGTTTCAACCAATGGAGAGTAGAGAGATGGTGAGTTCCTTCACAGATCGGATGGAGCCAATACTCAGTGGTTTTCTCGGTGAGCCATGGGACCGGTGGTGTTCGCCATGTTCCCGCCCAATTTCCACATTCCTGGCGTGATCAGTGGACTAGAGAGAATCGATATTGTTTGATGCAACCTACGAAACCATCCCGTCCGCCATTTTCCTCCGAGGATCTCGCATTGATTGACCGTTTCCGCGGCCACCCCCGCAATCCTATTCGCAAAAAACGTAGCCCCCGGTCTCTAGCCCCACTTCTAGACAAGCTCATCTCCCGAATGACCCTCAACCAAGGGGAAAGACCAGAAACAGCTATTCTCGAAAACTGGGCACACCTAGTCGGATCCGACTACGCCCAACGGTGCACTCCGGGGCGACTCGAGAAAGATGGCACCTTAGTCGTTTTCGCACCGAATCCAGTCCTCCGCCAGGAGCTTGCGCTTCGCAAGAGACAGATCCTTCGCAAAATACACGAGCTACCCGGCTGCGGATTGATCAAGAACCTGCTCCTTCGGGGTGGATGAGGAAATACCACTATGACCTACTGGCAATACCACCTTATTTTCACCCTTCCAATCATCGCCGTTCTAGTCGTGCTCCTGCGGAAGCGGATAACGATGGCTCACATTTTTAGCTGGTTGGGTCTCTGTCTGATCGTATTCGCCTTCACTACCCCGTGGGATAACTACGCAGTCTACCTCGGGATCTGGGGATTTGGGGAAGGGGTTTCTCTCGGTTACCCGCTTTCGCACCTTGCGGATCAGACCCCATGGGTCGGACACATCCCCTTCGAGGAATACTCCTTTTTTTTGATCGAAGCGACGATGGTTTGCTTGGTGTGCCTGTTCTTTTTACCTACAAAGAAGGCTCCTTCTGCAACCACTCCTTGATGATCGCCAAAGCTGCCCTGTAGCCGTTTTCCAAGGCGAGTTGATATCCAGGGAAGTAAGCTTCGTCTCCATCCCCCGAAAGTAGGGTCGAAATAGCCGAATGCCCACGTGGAGGACGGGTGAAATTACTCACTGCTCTCAGGAGCAGAACCCGATTTGCGTCAGCCAGTCCCATCTGAGACAAATCACGGATCCCGTAGAGCGTTCCACTGTCTTCCATACTCGATGTGTGAAAGATACCCCGTCCCTTTGTGAACAATGTGACCCACTCCTGAGCCCAGGCATTCATCCTCTCCCCATGCCAGAAACGAACAGCCGAAAGAGTTGCACCAACTCTCACGCTTGGACCTTCAGATGCTTTAGGGCTCTCTTCATAGCGCTTCCCTTCCACAACGCACTCTTCCGACTCTTCTAATTCAACCCGACTGGATACTTCAAACGCCCACCTACAAACCTCCTCCGGTAGTTCAAATTTCTCGTATCGCTGACCAAAGACCCCTTGAGCCCCAGCTGGCTCCTGAAAGGGTGCACTCGATCCCAATGGTAAGATCCCCGTGCTCCAATCGTCCGGTATCTCCCTCGAGTCGACTTCCCAAGCTAAGTCACCGTCTACACACCAGTCTGCCCAGACCGGACTCCCGAGTGAACACGTGTCCGGATCCCCTCCGGCAATTCCCGAAATCAGCCAAAGTGATTCGCTCAGGTCGGTGTTTCCTGCCATCCCCACAGCAACCACTTTCGCAGCAGACTGAACGGCCCCCACCCCGCTGACCATCGCAAGTATCGTTCGATCCGGGTTTACGAAAAGTCCGCCAAGAGCACTGACTCGTTTTCCCCGCAACGGTTCCAAACCCAATCCGCTTACAAAACGGCTCAGCTCACCTTCGCGCCCATCAGTAGGCTCAAAGTGGGTGATCAAAACGATTTTAGGCTTCATCATTTAGGAATGCACTGACGCTAGAGCCCAACAGGGTGAAGACTAGGAGCATCCAGGCCAAGAGCGCATCTTAAATTTCACTTTCCTAATCCAGGCCACGACTTGAGACTCAATTGCAAAATTGGGCTTGTCATGCCGCTGTCTCAGTCGATGATTCCGCTGGATGGCTGATATGAAATTATTCAAACTCTGCAGGTTATCAGTTCTTGCTCTCACCTTTTTATTCTCAGTCAGTGTAGAGGCAGAAGCGCCGCGAATTGTAACTGTTGGCGGAGCGGCAACCGAGATTGTTTTCGCCCTTGGGGCGGGGAATTCTATTGTCGCGGTGGACACATCAAGCACCTTTCCTCCAAAAGTCCGCATGCTTCCTCAGGTAGGCTATGTTCGGAATATTTCACCGGAGGGAATTCTTTCGTTTGAACCCACATTGGTTGTGGCCACCGGAGCACTCGGACCACCTCCTGCCCGCCAAATGATGGAACGCTTCGAAGTTCCGGTAGTATGGCTACCCGACCCCAATTCCGTTGAAGACCTGAGGTCTTCTGTCCGCAGTGTTGCCACCGAACTCAACATGAATGCCGAGGGCGACAGGGTTCTTGCTGAAATTGATGCTGATCTTGAGATGGTGCGTTCACGGTATTCCGGAACAGATGCCCGACCCAAAGTTCTTTTCTTTCTGCAGCCCCCTACTCTTTCTTCGGCCGGGATGGCCGGGGGGCTGGAGTCTCGGGCAGACGCCCTCATCGAGTTGGCGGGAGGTCAAAACGCGGCCACTGAATTCAAGGGGTTTCGACCCGTCTCTTGGGAGGGTTTGGTACAAATGAACCCGGACGTAATCATCATCGGTATGTCGCCGGGCCATGGAGGCACGCCAGAGGATGTTGAAGCCCTCCGGGAAAGTCGTGCCCTCGGAGCAGTTGGTGCCATTCAAAATGGGGCGGTCTACGGCGTTCCTTTGGATGACCTTACCTTTGGACCCCGTCTTGGCGAAGCCGCGCAGCGGTGGTCTGAGTTCGTCCATCCCGATCCCAGCGAGTAGATGGCGCGAGAGAGTTGAGTAAGCTACTGAAGGCGGGTGAGGGAAAAGGCATCCGGGCGTTCCGGCCTGCTGCACTCGTTCTCCTTGTAGTTGCTATCGTTGCTCTCGGACTCGGTTACCTCACTACAGGTGCAGTTGAGACCGATTGGGGCTCTATCTGGAGCGCATTTTCCACCTGGACTGATTCGTCTGCAGCGTTCGGCCTTCAGGAAGCTGTAATCCGAGAGATCCGCCTACCCCGCCTGGTCGCTGGTCTTTTGGTGGGAACCGCTCTGACGCTTGCAGGAACCCTGATGCAGGGACTCTTTAGAAACCCTCTTGCGGATCCCGCGCTGATCGGCGTTTCCAGCGGAGGTGCGATGGGTGGGATTCTAGCCATAGTCGGATTTCCGCTCCTATTCCCCAATCTCGACCTCGGAATGGGCGCCGGTGCTTTCGTTCTTCCGCTCTGCGCAATGGGCGGAGCGATCGGCCTAACTTTTTTAATCTACCGGGTTTCCCTCGTTCGGGGGAAAACCCATGTTCCGGCAATGTTGCTGACGGGAATCGCCGTCAATGCGATCGGCGGAGCATTTGTTGGTCTCATGCTTACGGTTTTTGCGACCGATGCACAGCTGCGGTCCGTCACCTTTTGGACCCTCGGCAGTCTTGGGGGATCGAATTGGACAAGCACTGGAATCCTCGCGTTGTTCATTATCCCCGGTGTGGCAATTTCGCTGAGACAAGGACGTTCCTTGAACGCTTTCCTTCTCGGGGAAGCCGAGGCAGTCCATCTCGGTGTCTCTATCCAGCGAATGAAAAGACTGGTGATCATCGTCAGTGCCCTAATGGTTGGGGTGACCGTAGCCTTTTGCGGAATCATCGGCTTTGTCGGTCTCGTGGTTCCCCACATGATCCGCACCGTCTTCGGCCCCGACCACAACTTCCTCCTTCCAGCGGGGGCACTTTTGGGGGCCGTGGTCCTGGTGGCGGCAGACCTCTGTGCGCGGACGGTTGTCGCGCCGGCTGAACTGCAGATCGGTATCCTGACCGCGTTGCTCGGTGGACCTTTCTTCCTTGCTCTCCTTTTAGGGGCAAGAAAAGGCGGTGCCTCTCTTGGCGGAACATGAATGAGGCAGTTCTTAAAGCTCGCGGTATAACCGTTCGCGCTGGCAAGAAGACGCTGGTCGAAGGGGTGGACCTCGACCTCAAGGCTGGAGAAATTCAGGTGCTGGCGGGTCCCAACGGTGCGGGAAAGAGTACTCTGCTCCGCGTCTTTACCGGCGAGAACAAGGCCAACGAAGGGACCGTTGAGCTCGATGGACGTGAGCTCGGAGAGTGGGAAGCCAACGACCTTGCAAAGAAACGCGCCTGCCTCCCACAAACTTCGTCGCTCTCTTTTCCATTTACGATTGAGGAGGTAGTCGGGATTGGTCGAATTCCATACCTCGACCGGAGAGAAGAAAAAAAAGAAGCCATACAGCACGCCCTGGAAATCGTTGCACTCGCTGATCGTGCCTCCGAAGGCTATCTCCACCTTTCCGGTGGAGAGAAACAACGAGTGCATTTGGCAAGAATCCTCGCACAACTCGACGATCCTGCCGAAAAAATTCTTCTTTTGGACGAACCCACTTCCAGCCTTGATCTGACCTTCCAACAAATGGTCTTCCAAATTGCCCGCCAATGGGCTGATGCCGGGTCCGCAGTTCTCCTTGTCCTCCACGACATGAATCAGGTTATGCACCACGCCGACAAGGTTACCATGCTATCCGAAGGACGGGCGGTGGCCTCCGGTCCACCGAGAGAGGTGCTACAGTCTGAGCTGGTCGACAAAGTCTATCATGTGCACTCCAGATGGATCGACGCAGGCGACCACCGTCTGCTGGTTTTGGACTCTCCATAAGAGTGTGAGAAATGGTAGCATCGGTCGCGAAGACCGATGATCTTCTCACTGCCGAAATGGACTTTACGCAACGCCCTCTGCATTGGGAGTCTCTACCCTCGCCTGTCGAGGCGACCGCCCAAAACCTGCGATCAACCACCATTGGATCGCCAGAAAACCGTAGAACGCCACCGTACCCACGATCTCGTGCATCAGCATGTAGTGGTCGCCTACCAGTGGAGCCAGACTGACGATCACAAAAATACGGACCAAATTTCCTACAAGTGCGAGGAATACAGCGGCTATCAGTAGCAGAAACCCATCCAATACGGATACCTTTCGATAAAACCAGAACGCAAAGGTAAGGATTAAACTGGTTCCGAGGAGTCCGAATCCATTGCATTCTGCCGCCACGTGAAATGGACGCTCGTTGACCACTAGGAGGAGCATCGGAACTCCATCCTGCACGACGAAGAAGAGCTCGGTCGACTGGCGGATCCAATCAAAGGCCTTCGCCGACCATTGTCCGGCAAGAATCCGTAACGGATAGTCCAGAAACGGCAGAGCAACCAGAAGCGCACCGAAAATGGTGAAGGCGATGAAAAGAGAATTGATAAGACGCTTCGCAGAAGGATGAAGAAGCACACCTCCCGCTGCCCGCAAGAAACAGCAAATCGATCCAAAAAGAAGAAACACCTTCCCAACACCCGGTGCTAAAACGAACGACAGTGCGGCGACGATAAACCCAATCGCTGCCCAGTTCAGCGAAAGTCCTGTCGGTTCGTCCGGTGACGCAATCTGGGGTCTAAAATCAAACACCAGGTAAAAGGCCAAAAGGCCCAGTAAGATCGCAGTGTTGGTAATCTGCTCTGCATCGCGAAGCGGAGCCGGAAGAGAGAGGAAAAACCAGACAACCAAACCCACTGCCAGTCCGAAAAACAGGAGAAAATCCGGCCTTTTGATACGGACGGTAGCTTCACGGAGAGCACTACCAGAGGACGACATTTGAGGTCCCTCTAGAGGTCAAAGTTCTCCAAGTTGCCCTTTACTTCACTCAGGAAGGAGGCCGATCCTGCACCGTTGATCCAGCGGTGGTCAAAAGTGAGAACCAAACGGACCACTTCGCGACTACTCTCACCCTTGGTCTCGGGATCCAACTCATAATGCGCAGACCCGACAAAGAGAGTTGCGATGGAAGGTGGCACGACAATTGGGGTAGCCGACTGGACATCGTAATTACCCATGGTCGAGAGTAGGATCGGTATCCGTGTTTTGGGCTGGAAGCGTCCTTTCCGGGTGTCGTCCACTGCTTTCAGGAACAAATCGTGGAACTCTGCCCACTCTCTTCGGTTGGCGTCGGGCACGATCGCTGTCGCAAGGCTATCGCCCGGAAGAGATACCGCGATCCCTAGGTCAAAATCTCCAATTGCCCGAGGCATCTTCCCCATGAGGAGAGTGTGCGTAAACCGTCGGTGTTTCTTCATCGCCTGGACCAGACTCCATCCGGCAATCGCCGAGGGACTGGGTGGGGCTTTGCCTTCGTCCTTTGCCTTTTGCCGAACGGCACGAATCGGAGCCCAACGGGCCTTCGTTACAATGGTCGCCGGAACAAGGCCCTGCATTTGCTGAATGATCTCAGCAGACAATCCGGAGGTTTTTGCGATCTCACCGTTCGGTTCTTCGTATTGTTTGAAGCGACGGATGTTTGCCTCTTCGGCCCCTGAGAGCGCCGCGCTCGGACTACTTGCGGTGGAACTGCTGGATGCGAAAGTGCAGCGGGCGATAATGTCGCCAACCCCGACCTCGTCACCCTCTTCGAACATCCATTCCTCAATCACCCCACTTTCGGGAGCCTCGATAGGAAAAACGGCCTTGTCTGTCTCGACTTCACAGATGGATTCGTCGGGCTCGAAGCTCTCTCCTTCCTTCTTGAAGAGGGTGAGTAGACGCGCTCGGGTAATCCCCTCTCCGAGAACAGGAACCTTGATCGTCTCCTCTGACGGACCAGCAACGACCGGCTCATCCTCGACCATGTTAATCTCCGGGGCCAAGGCCGGCATCGGCGGTGCAATGGTCTCCGCTGACGGTGGCGACGCTTTGGAAGTGACCATCTCTTTGATTTTCCCGAGGATAGTCTCGGAATCCGGGAGGGCGGAATACTCGTAGGTCGGATGGAAACCGACTGGAGCGTTATCCCTCGAAACGATCCGAGGTGCCGCCTGTAAGCGTGGCCAAATATCAGGAGTTTCGATCACCTCTGAGACAATCGCCTGCCCCACACTGCATGGATCGGCATCTTCCTGAACCACTAACAAACGCCCTGTCTTGCGAACCGAGTTGAAAACCGTTTCGCGATCCCAGGGAACGATGGTGCGGAGATCAATGAGCTCGACCTGGCTATCATCGCCGAGCTTTTCGATCGCTTCTTCGACCAACTCAACACAGTTCCCCCATGCAACTACTGTGACCATGTGGCCGGACCTCCGTAGTCGGGCCCTCCCGATAGGAGCTGCCCGAATCTTCTCCGGCAGCTTCTGCTCCTCCCAAAGAAGATGCTTGGGCAAGAGCATGAGGATAGGGTCGGTCGCTTGATTTGCACTCCAGATCAAACCGGCGGCATCCTCCGGTGTGCTCGGAACCACAATCGTCAATCCGGGAAGGTTAGCAAAGAGGCCCTCACTGGAAGAGCTATGCCAAATCGCTCCACCCGGAAGGTAGGCTCCGTAGGGAGCATAAATAACCGCTGGACAGGTCCAGTCTCCAAAACTCCGCCACCGGAGGTTGGTCAAGTTATTTGCCAATTGATTCCACCCGGGCCCGATGAAGTCGATGAATTGAATTTCAAAGAACGGTTTCTTACCATAGGAGGCGAGACCGCAGGCAAGCCCTAGAATTGTCGACTCGGCAACGGGCGAATTCATTGCCCTCTCCGGATCGGCCGTGGAGAGCCCTGCGGTCAGCCGGAACACTCCCCCTTTTGGATCGGCAATATCCTGGCCATAAAACAATGAGTCCTTGTTTCGGGAAAGAACCTGCTTGAACGTCTCGTTGACCGCATCGAGAAGGCGCATCCGCTCCTTTAGGTTGACCGGAGGTTTCTGTGCGATAGGGGGAGCGGAATCCGTCAGGTGTAGAGTCACTTCTGAATCATCCGGATCGTCTGCCTTTCGTGCTTCCTGATAAGTTTTCCGGGCACTGTCCTTCAGTTCTTTCTCCAGTGCAGCCAACCCCTCCTCGGACAAAGCTCCATCCTGAATGAGCTCTTCCTGCAATGCCTTGATCGGGTCCCGCGCCTCGGTGAGGTCGAGCTCAGGCTTTCCCCGATAGAGACGATGGTCATCCGCACTGGAATGGCTTGTGCCCCGCTCTAGATCGAGCCAGAGGAAACTCGGACCCCCTCCGGATCGCGCTTTGGAAATTGCTTCCGCACTTGCCGTATGCACTTCCGCTACGGAAGCGCCATCTGCTTTCACCCACCGCTCAGGATCCAAAATTCCGAGCGCCAGTGGATTCGCATCACGGTTAGGCGTGCTAATGGCGATACCGTTGTCTTCGACAACAAAAACGATCGGCAGTTTTTTCTCTACGGCCACACAGGCCGCTTCGAAAAAGTCTCCCTGACGTGACGCCGCTTCTCCGGTAGAAGCAATCACCACATCCGACTTGCCATCCAGTTTGATTCCCCAGGCGATTCCGCACGCCGGAAGAAGGTGAGACCCTATAGGAGATGGGTGAGACCAAATATTGTTTTTCCGGGAAGAGAAATGCCCCGGTAGCTGCCGTCCGCCACTGGATGAACCCCGTTTCCCAAAAAAAGTAAGCGCTATGTCATGAGTGGTGAGTCCACGGGCCAGAACAAGCGCTCGATCCCTGTAGTAAGGAGCAATAAAATCATCCGGAGTTAAATGCGCGGCAACCGCCGCTATCGCTTCATGGCCAATCCCGCCAACGTGGAACCACCCGTGCCCTTGCCGCAATAAACTCTGCTCGCGCAAGTCGCCCATCCGACTCTCGATCATCAAACGGAGCAGCTGCTGCTTCTCATCACGAGTCAGCTCGGCGATAGCGGGTTTTTTACGACTGGCCATGTAAACGCCCCATCTCAGAGAGAGAAACCCCTGAACTCAAGCGGTTTCGTGGGTCCCTCTCTGGGGCGTGTCGAATACAGGGCACCTAATGAAACCCAGTAGCCTTGTTCGATAGAACAAGACAATTGCGATTGCGGCGGAAAACCAAATCGACCGCAAAGTGCGTTCTACAACACCGGACGCTGTGTTGTAGCTCAGTGCCCGCTCCCCTCCGACGCGCCCAACGGAAAAAACCGACACCGTCCTCGGGCTGTACTTCGATTCTATCCGAGGCATAGGCTGCGTCGAAAACGACCAGCTTCGACTCCAAAACCAATGCTCCGAAGGAAGCCAAATCATTTCTTCGGAACAAACGGGGCTGGATTCATGCGGGCGTTGTAGACGCGAACGATTCGCAGAAGATCTTCATCCGGCAAATATTCGTAAATGATTTGCGTGTGGAACCGCTTCTCGTGGAAACGTCGCAGTTCCCGTTTCTTTGAGACCCGGATGTATCCATCGGGTGAAAGGCTGATCGCTTGGATCGCGGCTTCGAACTCCTTAGCGAACTCTTTTTCAAGTCCGGACCTTTGTTTTTGCCAAAACAAAGCTTCCCGCCGCTGGTCGGCGACGGCTTCTTTCAGGTGGCGGATCCGCATTCACCTAGCCTTCGCGGACCATTCTCATCGCTTCTTCGTGCGATACTGTTGAGGTCAAACCGCTCTCAAGGTCTTCCAGTCTCTGCTCGGCGATCTTCGCTTGCTCTTCGTGGAATCGACACTCCTGGACGTGACTAAAATGGGCCATAACTTTGTCACGCTCCTCAGCGGACATGGCATCGATTTCCTCAATGACTTGCGCTGCGTTCATGCTACCAACATGGCTGTTTTTCCTGATTTCTACAAGTCCAGCTTTTCGAAGGCAGTTGGTTCTAAATTTCTACCGGAAACGAACGCTTCGTCTAATTCACTTTCGTGCTCATGAGCTATAGAACCTGAATTCGACTTCGAATTGGGTGTCCGAATGCCGCTGCGCAATGACATTCTACAAACACTCTAGAGTCCTTTGTAGCTCATTTACTTGGTCCTTTGAGGAAGCCACACTCACCCACCATTCATTAGTGCCGTGAAGCTCTCGACAAACTCCTCTCTTGCTGCGTTGTCCGCCAGCGGCTCCGCCCAGGACAATGATCTTTGGTAAGAAATCAGATCCTCGAAGAAACGGTAGAGTTCAATCGACGCAGTCTGCCGCTGCACGAGGGCATTGTTCTGAGCGTCGAGTAGGTCAATGTTGGATACACTCCCTTGTTCGTACTTGTCCTGAACTATCCGTAAGTTCTCCTGCGCGCGGTCAGCTGCGATTCTCGACAGACGGATTGACTGCCAGGAACTAGCCAGATCCGAGAGCGAGTTGCTGACGTTGACTGAGATCGTCTGCCGCAAACGCGCTTCCTGAAACTCGAGGCTTCTCACTTCCGCCCGAGCCTGCCGCGCATCGCCAAAACGGCTACCCCCTTCAAACAAGGGAAGAGTCGCGCCGACCAGAAAAGTCCAGGTGTCTTCCTCATCAGTCGCGCCCAATGCGCCGGAGGTATATTCGGAATCGAGAATCTGGCTGTAAACAAAAGAGGCCGAGACTTCGGGAACGAAAAAACTCCGTCGGCTCTCTGCAAGCCGAAGCCTCTGAGCATCCGCAGAAAAGTTAAGCGAAGAAAGCTCGGGTGACCGCGCCAACGCAAACTGGATACTCGCTACCCGAAACTGATCCGATGACTGCTGGGTGTTCGCAAGTGGTATGAGAACAGAGAGAGTAGTACGAAAAACGTTTGTATCCAGCGACAGGTCTTCCAGCGTCCACGACCGATCCGGTGGCTCGCCGAGAGCACGGTTGAGATCATTTACCGCGCTGTGCAGCAGACTCCGAGTCGACCACAGCGTGCTCTCCTGCTGTGCCTCCTCCGACTCAAAACGAAGGACTTCCTCTGGTCCTGCCGTCCCAATATCCCTACGGATGCGTGATAGTTCGAGATTCTCTCGTGTAATCCTTAGATTGTCTTCAGCGATTCGAAGCGAGGACGCGATGGAAAGAACGCTGACGTAAGCAATCCCAGTTTCCTCAACGACGTCTAGTTTAACTGAATCATCCGCTTCCTGTGCAGCCTCAAGCTCTCTGCGACTCGTCCGAAAATCAGTTACCTGCGAGTCATCGTAGATCATTTGACTAGCGGTAAAATCCAAACTGGTCTGATTTTCCGGAGAGAAACCTGCCTGCACCTGTGTCTGGTCTTCGTTTACCTGCTGGTAGGTCACTCCAATTCCTACCTGAGGCAAAACCGGACCTCGCGCTTGGTCTACGGCAGCCCTCGCCAGCGAAACGTTCTCTTGGCTAATCTTGCGGGTAAAGTTGTTTTGGAGAGCAAGGGCCATCGCCTGCCCCAAAGAGAGAGAAGGTCCGCCCGTTTGGTCACTCCTTACGAGAGTGGAAAGAACATCGGGATCGACGGGAGGGGGTAAGTCCTCCTCATTTGCATCCGACTGAACGGTGGTATACGTCTCCGTGATCTGGGAGTCTAGATGGCCCGCAAGAACCAGTGAAAGCAGTAGGCAGTATCGTTTCATTCCGTGAGCGGAGTGCTACTCTGGTATCCCGCCGAGGTCAAGAGGCCGCGATCATTCGATTGGAATTTCTAGAAGGTCCTGTATTCTTTTCTCGCACCCTTTTTTAAACCGAAAAAACCCCGATTTTGCGTAGGGCCACAGGCTGCGGTCCCATTCCCTGAGGTAGAATCTTGTTGAAATGCCATTTTGTTCGAGCTGCTCAATGATCGGGCGTAATCCGTCCCTGGTTGGGCCTATCGGGGAATAAGGGATCCAGAGTCTTTTCACCCCTCCCTTTCGGGCCCAGTCGACTACTGTCTCTGTTTCCGAGCCTGGTAGAGCCCTAATCGTTTGAGCCCCTGCGGACAAAACCCGCTCCAAGGCATCCCCCGCTGCCTGATCCCGAAACTCGGCAACTGGTTCAGCCTCTCGAACGGACTCACGGGAACGTTCGGGCCTTCCCCCGCCAACAATCCGAAAAACCGAAAGGTCCTCGAAGAAAGACTCCGGGTTGAGGTCGTCTATCGTCAGAAACAAACCGTCGCTTGACTGTGGAGGATCGTCCTCGAGGGATTCTGGTAAAGAAGGCGTCTGTGGCTCTGGATGTCCGGAAAAAGGCAAAGGATCCGCAGATTCACGCAGCTGGCCAGAGGCTGTGAACCGACCTTCTGTGTATTTTTCGATGTTGGATTCACGGGCGAGGTAGTGCTTCCCCGCCGTTTGTAGACCCGCTACCCACTTCCAGCTCAGCGTGTTGGACGCGGGGTCGCCATCAAGAAGGTGCTGGACGAAAAAATCCGCACCGAGAGTCCACGGCAACTCGAGAGTAAAAATCCAAATACTGGCAAACCACATACGGGCATGATTGTGCAAGTAATTGTCTTCGGTGAGCTCTCGGCTCCACTGGTCGAAACACTGGATGCCCGTCTCGCCGGAAACCGCCTTGGCTAGACTGTCTCTACCAGCTTCGCTGAGCCGTTCCAGATCAAGATCGCGCTCTCGAAGCCAGTCCTCCCAAACACCGGGCCGCATTTCCAGCCAACCCTTCCAGTAGGTTCTCCAAGTGACCTCCTGAATAAATTTTTCGACTTGGCCAAAGCGGTAGCGCGAAAGCACTTCCTCACAGGTCTCCTTCTCGGTAATCAATCGATGCCGGATGTAGGGGGAGAGAACGGATACGTTCGACCGGTCCTCTGGTCCACGGTCAAAATTGCGCTGCCGGGCGTACCTTCCTGCCGCCGACAAAAACTCATCGAGTCTTCGCAGGCCAGCATCTCTTGTGGGTTCCCAGGATCTCATTGGTAAATGTGGGTTCTACTTTTACTCCACTGCAAACGGATGAGCGGATTGGTTTCAGGGAAACTTGCCGTGGGCTGCAACTTCTGACATCCATCCCCTATGACGGCACAGACTTTAGCGGTCCTGGTGATTCGATTGATCGGGCTCTATTCGATCCTTGAGGGAGTACTTCAGGGCCTCACCGGCGTAGCCGCTTCCTGGGGAAAAATCGGTTTAGTCTATTGGCAAACGTTTTTGGTAACCGTGGTTTTACCCCCAACAATCCTGGTTTTGGCGGGAGTCCTTATCCTTTTTTTCTCTGGACCATTAGGGCGGCTTCTGGCGCGCGGTCTTGAGCAACTCCCTGTGAAGAATCGCTAGCATGTGGAGAGCACTTCTGCTCGCACTGCCAGGTTTTTTTGTCGGATGTTCTTCTGATAAGGAAGTAGCAGAACGACCCTCTAACGCGGAAGAAGCACTCTTACTGGAAATTGCGGAACGCCTAGATCCGGAAACGCCGGGCCTGCAGGAGTTTTTTCAGCAGATCACCCAAGAAGATTTTGAAACTGCCCAGAACACTCTTCTCACGTACTTTCGCGCTAAAGAGATTCCTATCTGGGCACTGCCAGACCCACTACCCGTAGAGCAGCAAACACTGATCAACGCACTCGCCGCGTGGCGGGGGCGTTTCTCCTTCCAAGGGGTTGAGGGTGATGCGCTCCTTGAAGATGGAACTATCGACTGGGAAAACCGCGGCCCTCGGGGTGATCCTGAGTGGACCTGGTTTTTGCACCGCCATTTTTTTCTCCGCGAAATGATGGTCCTCTACCAAGCCCAGGGCCATGACGAGTTTGTCGCCCAATTGAATGATTATCTACTGGATTGGTTCTGGAAGTTTCCACCTCCGGATAAGCAGAGTTTTTCTGCATCGTGGCGCGCTCTCGAAGCAGCCCGCCGTTATGTCGACTCGTGGTTGCCGGTATACGCTGAACTTCGAAACCACCCTGCTTTCAGTGAGGAAGCTGAGTTGGCGGTGATTGCAGGGGCTGCGCGCCACGCGAATTATTTGAAGAACTTTCATCACTTCGGCGGAAATCACCTGGTAACCGAGATGATGTCCCTCGCGGCGATCGCAGCAGTTTGGCCCGAATTTAACCATGCGGAGGAGTGGATGGGCTATGCCGTGGACCGTGCCCTGGAGGAAATGGATCTTCAAATCTATCCCGACGGAGCCCACAAGGAGCTGGCGAATCACTATCAATGGATCGCCGGATCGTCTTTCCAGCGCCTCTACAGCATCCTTGTCGGCTCGGACGCGTCTGATTCGGCAGAGAAGATGAAACCTCAAATGGAAATGCTCTGGGATTACTACGCTAGAGTGACACGCCCAGACGGAACGGGCCCCCTCAACAACGACTCCGATCTCGAACCGAATGCAGCCCAGTTAAAGCTATTAGCCCGCTACTATGACCGTCCCGACTGGCTCTACATAGCGACACAGGAGGAGGAAGGGGAAGCACCGGAGGATCCCCCATCAAAAGTATTTCCGTGGGCTGGGCAGGCAATTCTGCGATCCGATTGGGGACCCGAAGCCGATTGGGTATTCTTCGATGCTGGACCTTTCGGTGCGGACCATCAGCAGAATGACCGGCTCCACGTTTCAGCCAGCCTGATGGGCAAGAATTTACTCGTTGATTCAGGGCGCTATGTCTACCGCGATGACAAATGGTCTGCGTTTTTTCGGGGCCCGCTTTCGCACAATGTTCCAACCTTCGGGAAATTCGAAAGAGTAATCCCTGACCGAATCGCCTCCGTCCCTCAGGAAGATTTAAAGATCGAAGAGATCGACGGGCTGCTTCGGGTAACAGGAGAGATCCCACTCCGTCAGGTAGGTTCTTCCGGTTGGGAGGGGAGGCACCAGAGAACCGTGAGTTTAGGGGATGGCTTTGTCTGGATTGTCGATCTAGTCGAGTTACCGGTTTCCGATCAAGTGACTTTTCGATGGCGCTTTCATCCTGACCTTGCTCTGGTTCGTCATCCGAAAGGCTGGGCTGTCAAAGAGTCTGAGGAGACCGTCGCGATATGGCGAATGGCAGCAAACGTGCCGACAGGCGTCGAGGAGTTGCGAGGCGTCGAGGAGGGCCAACTCCAGGGCTGGTACTCTCCCGAATATAACGAAAGAGTTCCTAACTCCGTTCTGCTCTACGAAAGTTCACCATCTAACATCGCGATATTCTCGTGGGTCTTGGCCAGTAAACAGTTGGAAGCGGCACAACCGGGAGTCTCTGGCTCAGAGGCAACCCTCAGCGTCTACAAAGAGAACGAAGCCCACCAGTTCCGTCTCGATCTTCCCGTTCATAAATAGGAGCATTATGCTACTGAGAGGGTAGAACCAAATGACACCAATTTACCGTGCACTGAGGAACCTTCGAGGGTAGCGTCGGTGGTTACACCGACGACCCGTATTGCTCGATGAAACCCGAGAGTGGCGCGATCATCCGCCTTACGGCGCGATGCTACAGAATTTTCCTAACACATCCTTAAACTAGCCCATTCAGGATAAGCCCCCGGCCACCCCAATCTCCAACGGCCGGGAGGGATCTCCGGCCAAGTGAAGCGTCTGCGTTGGGAAGGCGAAGTCGATTCCTGCCACATTGAAGCGATCCAGAATCTCGAGATTCACTTTCTCGCCAAATGCAAGAAAGTCCCAGTAGGCAGCTGGATGATACCAGTAGATGCAGAAGAGGTTGAGCGCACTACTCTCAAAATTGTTGAAGTAGACCCTCGGTGGAAAGTTGGCATCCATCCCCTCATGATCCTTGAGAATATCCTCCAAAATGGCTTTCGCCTCCCGCACTTTATCCGGTGGAGTGTCGTAAGTGATGGTGATGTTGAACAGGCGGCGGATATGAGGCCGCTTTGAAACATTCTCTACCGACTTATTCGCAAGCTCGCCGTTCGGTATAGTGACGACGTGACCCGTGAGGGTGCGGATTCGGGTGGATCTCATCCCTACAGCTTCGACCGGTCCGTCGTATCCATCGACCAGGATACGGTCACCAATTTCGAAGGGCCGGTCCGAAAGAAGTAGGATGGACCCAAAGAAATTCTTAATCGTATCTTGGGCGGCCAAAGCAAAGGCCAAACCACCAATCCCAAGACCCGCGAGGATGGATGAGACCTCTTTCCCACTAAGGATCTGCGCAATCTGAACGATCGCTAGGACTCCAATGGTGATCGAGAGACTCTTGGAAACAATCGGGACCAGCATGTCATCCAACTTGCTCTGAGTCTTGCTCGCCCTACCCGCCATCCAAACCTTTGGCCCCTCGATCAGACAGTGGGCGGTCCATGCTACGGCCAGAGTCAGAACCACACCGACAACCGTCTGAATCAGTTCAGCTGCATCTCCGAGCGAAAGAAGACTCGTGCCTGAGAACAGCCCGAGGGCGAAGGTGAGGAAAACCACCGAGCTCGCGAGTCCGCCTAAGAAAGCGGCTGTAACAGGGCGCTTGTCTACCAAATGGTCTGACCGCCGTCGAAAAATCCCCTTCAGGATTTTCCCAGCGATCAGACCCACCAGAAGTACTAAGAAGAGCCCACCAATCTGCCAAATCCGGTTGCCCCCAAATAGCTCAAACTGAAGAAAAGACCCCAAAATCATGGGAGTCGAGAGAGCAGAATAGAGACCACTTTCCGGACCCGGAATCTGATTAAAATAAACCAGGTTAAATTTATTTGACATTATTTTTGTTCGCCCACCCTTCGTTCCCTTCCATATTTTACTCGTTAGCCATTCTTAGTCAGGCCCTTATGAATATCTGTCGGTTGCTTTTATCCTTTCGGGCTCTTCCAAAAGGAGAATCCGTTTGCGGTTCTATCTAGAAGGGTTTGCTCTTTCTCCGAGGAGGTAGGAGCGGTTCATGAAGCAGGAAGGGAAACATCTATTGATCGACGGTTACAACGTGATCCATAGCCTCCCTTCGCTGAAAAAGCTTCTTGAGGAGAGCCAGGAAGCCGCGTGTGAAAGCCTCATCCGTATGGCTCGTGCGATTCACGACGAAGAGGGGATACGGGTTACGGTAGTCTTCGACGGTCGGGAGAAAACTGTTCAAATCGAGCGTCCGTGTCAAAGGGTCACTTTTTCTGTTGTCTATGCTTCGAGTCAGCTTTCAGCAGACGGGGTCATTGAGCAGTTACTAGCCCGCTCTAGACAGCCCGAACAAATCACCGTTGCCAGTCGCGACAACATGATCCGGGAGGCCTCTGCCGCCCGAGGAGCCTTCTTCATTGATGGTTCGGGTTTCGAGGATTGGGTAACGCGTTGTGAAAAAAGAATCACTTCCCGATCGAGCGGCAAGAAATCGAAAACCTGGGAGAACTCACTGGGAGATCTCTGGGAGGATCTCGAATGACTGCCCGCGTAGAGGAGCTCACCGGGTTGTACGGTCCGGTGTTTTTAGAGGAAAAACAAGTTCAGCGAATTTGGGCTTCCCGCACCTTTCGCCAGGCCGACATGGTGACTCGAAGCGGCCGACGCCTTGAAATCCTCGATCCCGGACGATGGAACTTTCAGGAAGGTCCGGACTTCCGTGGTGCTATTCTGGAAATGGACGGAGTGCGCGTGCATGGTGACATCGAAATCCACCTCCATGAGGAGGACTGGTGGAAACACAAACACGGATCAGACCCAAACTTTGCCAACGTCATTCTTCACGTTGTTCTTTTCCCAAAACGGCAGAAGGGGCAGTCCGATCTCCCTGTCCCCTCCTTTGAAACTCTGGAGTGGCTCAAATACTTGGATCAGGACCTGGAAAGCTACCTTGAGGACCATGGCTCTGAGGACCTTTTGGACAAGGGTTTGCCTCAGAAACTGGCTCCTTTGGCTTCCCTTCCGATCGAGGCAAGAGAAACCGTTCTTCTGGAAGCGGCTTGGGAGCGATGGTCGAGGAAGTGCGAAGTGGCCGAGCGACGACTTTTGGCAACATCATGGACGGATGCCTGCCACCAAGTGTTTCTTGAAGTTTTAGGCCTTAGGCGAAATCGGGCTCCCATGAGTGTAGTTGCCGCAACGTTCCCACTTGAACAATGGTCTCAAGACCCCGAATCCACTGCGAATGAGGCGTATGCCTCCATGGGAGGTCAATGGAAGTTAGCCGGCCTTCGTCCGGCCAATCATCCACGAAGACGGCTTTTGAACTATGGAGCGTGGATCGAAAAGCGCGGCGTGGCGTGGCCTACGGACTTGGAATCCCGAACCAATCTACCCCGAGCCACTTGGACGAAGGGCACGCCACTCCGCGTATCATCGAAACGCAAAGGCTGGAAGTTGCGTGAGACCGAGGAGAACCTCCGCTCGTTCTTCACTCCAGGCGTCGGTGGCTCCCGTTTCCACAATTGGATCACTGATGGGTTTCTTCCACTGCTCGCGGAGAAAAAGGGGCAGTCCCAATTTCCCATTTGGTACGCTTGGCCGTGTGGTGACGCACCCGATCATTTGAAAGAAGCACTTCAAACCCTCTCACTAACCGGCCGCGGTCGCCCTCTTTGCAACGGCCTTATCCAAGGAGCATTTCGAGTCCTTGAGCCCGACTATCGCAAGCCTTGAGCAAACCGCTCAGAAACAACCCAACAATCTCAATCTGATACGGAGACGTGAATAAAAAGAGGTATCTTGTGTCCTCGATTGGTCAGACCCAGGAAATCAAGGGAACGAGCCCAAGAACTACTAACTCAATCCAAAACACCAGCTGACTGATCGCCAAAATCCGCTGAAAACCACCCAACCTCCTCCACGCCAACAACAAACCTATCGAGAGAAGAGGGCCGACCACACTACAGGCCGCCAACAGAAGTGCTTCAGGCCCAGGCCGTGAAAGCTCCGCGATATCTCCTGTTCCGCCAAAGATGCCCCAGCTGACAAAGCTAAGAAGAAACAGAAGGCCCACCCACGATCCCAGAGTGATCCAGATCCAGCCCCAAAACCGAACGCTTTCCCAAAAAAGGGCGGTTCTTCGGAAGATTGCAATCACCGCCGAACCAGCGACGTAGGCCGGTAAGAGAGTGCTTCCGATGACCAACATCAGAATTCCGCCAAAAAGTGCCACTCCCTCCACCCAAAATGTCAAAGCGTTCGTTCTCCGCCAACTCTCCCCATCAATCCAGTAAGAGGCGTTCCCCTCTTCCACGAGCACTCCCGAAGCGAGAGGAAAATCCTGAAGCCGGAAAACACCCTTCTCGTCTGGCTCCCAGACAGACATCGATGGGCTCCATGGCCAAACGCCACTTATTTGTATTAACTCTCCGACGGACTCGATACGGATGGCACTCAAAAGACCAAAAAGGCCCGTGCGCACCTTCATGTCGTGAGTGAAATTACGATAGATACCCGAGAAACACTCCCAGTCTCTTCCCTCCTGGAGGTTGCCCGTGCCATTGCTGACAGGATCAGGATCCTTGATAACTGCAGCCACCTTCGATCGAAGTTGTCCCATTTCACCGCGAGTCGCTAGATCGGTCCACACAACGAATCCACGACCGGTATTTCGACAATACCCCAGCGTAGTCTGAAAACCATCAATCCGGCCCCAATGCCCGCGAAAAACACGGCCATCGATCACAAAAGGGAACAGACCAATTCCATAGGCAGCATCTCCAGCTCCATGATTAGCCGCCAACGAGGATTCGGAGCGCTGTATCCGTTCGATAGTGGACTCCTCGAGAAAAACACTCCCATCCGAACCGGCACCATCGCGCAAAAACATCAGCACGACCTGACTCAAGTCTTGTAACGTGCTCTCCAAGCTTCCGGCCGCTCTTACTCCAGGGAACCAGCGGATCCCTTGTTCCTCCTCTGCAACTGGTCGCGACCATGGTTCCAAATCCATCTCCGGCAAAAAGGTCGATGCTCCCATATCGAGTGGTGCAAAAACTTCTTCTGCCACCAGCTGATCGAAATCAATCCCAGTGACGGCTTCGATATAGCCTGCCGCGAGGACCGCCCCGCTATTCGCGTAGGAGTAATGTTTCCCCGGCTCCCATCGCAGAACGAAAGGCTTTCGGCTACTGATGTACTCTCCGGCAGTAATATCAGCCGGCCACTGTCCAAAATCCACATAATCCGAACCCTCCAAGCCCGCCGTGTGTTCAAAGAGCTGAGCTAGAGTAACTGGACTCTCCGGCCACCGATTCTCGAACCAACCTCTTTCCGGTCCGTCCATAACATCATTCCAATCAACTACACTCGAATCCACCAATCGAGCCGCCAGAAGAGCCGTGATCAATTTGCTCACCGAACCGGCTCGAAAAGAAAAGGTCGCTATCGCATCAGAACGGTCCCTGAGAACCCCCAACCCTTGGAAGACAACCCAACCATCCTCAGAAACAACTGCCACCCCACCCCCGGCAGAACCATCCGAGAACTCAAAAGTCTGCAGCGTTTCGATCGCTTCAGACACCGTTTCCGAAGGATAACCCAATTCGGCACCTAGCGCCTGCGAAGAAAACGCCATCGCCATCAATAATCCAAAGTTGCGCCGTCGGGAGGGCATAGGCTTATATCTGCCTCTTGTTGATACCCTGCTAAAGCTAAAAATGGGATAACGATGATGAAAATTTCTGTTGGCCAGAACAGTGAAGTCATAGCTCTTAACGCCGTTGGGTTTCTGCGGAGGCTCATTCCTGTAATCCCAGAAAAGTTCTTCGCCTTATCCCTCACTCACTTTTCGTCGATACCCGGTTTAAGAACGCTTTTGTTTGGCGCTTTGTTCACCACCTTTACGGTCGGAACCCGCGCCAACGCGACGGATTCAGTGCGCTCCGCCGTGCAAGATCTCGTTGCGGATACCGCTATCCCGGGTGCGGTCGTGGCCTATCGAACGGCGGAGGGACGAACCGATACATTCGCCGTTGGATACGCAGACCCGGAAACGAACCGCCCCATGTCGCCCGATCTTGTATTTCCGGTCGGTAGTGTCGCAAAACCCTTCGTCTGCGCACTCTTCCTTTTGCTTTCCGACGAGGGTCTCGTGGATCGTGAGACGACCGTCGGCAATTTTCTCAGTGTCCCGGATTTTGTATCTGAAAAGCAGATACGGAGCCTCGGCAATCACACCGCCCGTCTTCCCGACGCGATTCGTAACGCGGATTTCCAGAAAATGCTCGTTGCCAATCCGTCTGACAGTTGGACTGCCCAAGAGATTTTGCCTTTTGCGTTCGAGCAAACTGAGCCTCCCGAGGAGGCGTCAATTGCCCGTTATTCCAACACCCATACCATTCTCCTCGGGCAGATCATTGAGGAAGCCACCAAGGGTAACCTCTCAGCCTTGCTGGAAGAGAAGGTCTTTACCCCGTTTGGCATGTCGGAAACGTATCTCCGGCTGGATGGTATCGATACGCGGGAAAGGCCCCGGGGTTATCGATACGCTAAACAAAACTGGCCGATTGGATACGGTGATTTCCTCACCGACGTGACTGATTTCAACGTGAGCTGGACAAACGCTGCCGGGTCTCTTTTCGCAACGGCTGACGATTTACTCAGAGCGGTGGGTCCGATAGCGACGGGCTCCTATCTCTCCGAAGAATCCAAGACCTACCTTTTCGACTGGGCTGATACCCAAACGTCCGCGGTCGTATACGGGTTTGGCATTGAAAGTTGGAATGACTGGATCGGGCACCGCGGTGACGTGCCCGGGTATCAGGCCTTCTTCGCAATCCACAACGAAACCGAAACAAAGATCGTTGTTCTCACAAATCTATCCAACTTTCCTAAGGGGCCGGGGCCAGCTGAATCTGTCGCAGAAACTGTCTTGAAGGTGCTCCACTAGAAAATTTAAATCCCGTTTGAAATCGATTTCACTAGCCACGGAGATAAAACTGGAGTGGCCAATTACCTACTACCGTTTCAAAAAATGGTTTAAAGTAGCTATTGAAACGCTGTTAAAGCTCGTTACCTGAAGACCGCAACACATCGTCGGAACCAAGTGGAAATCAAGCCATCTACTGGACGCTTGCGAAAAAACCACTCCCCTAAATTCTTAGTCTAACGAAGAAAAGACGTTGGTCATAGCACTTTAAAAACATTCCGATCACGATACGAAACGTGCGGCGTCAATACGCGAAACCTTACTACGAGCAGAAATCGAGCAGTTTCAGAGATACAGGAATAGACAAATGCCGAACTTCGTTCAACTAATTCTCCGGCGCCGATATAGTCCAAGTAAAGCTGCGGCCCCAAAGCTCAGTAGAAGTGCTGAGAAAGATGGCTCCGGGACTGGCACCGCTGCGCTTCCACCAAAAAGGTTCCATGCCTGTCTGATAGGCGTGTTGCTTGGCGGCTGTATAAAAGTCTCGTCAACTTGAATACTAAACGAACTTTCGGTTATCTGTATCGTTCCACTGAACGGCCACAGGCCCTGCATCGCAAAGGTGATGTCAGCGTCAAATTGAAGATCTGTGACGATGCCGTTAGAAAACGTCACTTCCGAGTTCGGGTCAATATTGTTGATGGTCGTCGTATATGACCCTCCCCCAAAGCCGGAATAAATCGAAAACGAATCTCCATCAACATAGGAGTTAATGTCGAAACCTGTGGTGCCAATTATATCAAAGGTCCCGTCAATTGTAGGTGTTTCAGTCCCGTCGATTGTAAGTGTTCCAATATTGGACCAGTCGGTTGCAAACCCATTGACACCTCCACCTCCCGGATTCTGCAAATCCGTCGTCCCGATGTTGTACATACCATCGGGATCGAGATCTAACTGAGCGTAGCCGTTCGAAAAGTAATCAATAAACTGGCTTCCACCGTCAGGGGTGAAGTTGATTACCATTGCTGAACTACTCCCCGCCAAGATCAGGAGACCTGTAGAAATAAAGAGCCGCTGATTCATCATCATTCAAATAAATTAGGAAGTTGAGGTCTTCGCTAGTACGAATTCCGGTTCGCATACGCTGTCAACGCTTTTTTGAGACTTCGTCCCAATCTCACCTCTGAAAGATTTCTTCCGCCGCAGACCGGTCCAGAGACCCGCAAGAGCGGCAAGCGCGATTCCGAAAGAAGACGGTTCTGGGACTACCGTTACGTTTCCTTTGCGATCAGAGTAGAGGCTAAATCCGAGTTGGGTATCCGCAACGTCGAAGGAATACGAAAGTCCAGACGCGGAAAATGTTCCAGTGAATGTCACAGGGAATACAAGATTTTGAGCTAAGCGCGCCTGCACGGAAAGGTCCGCAGTGATATCCATGGATGTCAGCACCCCATCCTGAAAGGTTAAACCGGTGCCCGTTGGGTTCGAAACCGATATGTTGTAAATAACCGCTGCGTTCCCAAAACCACTGGCGTCATTATAAGGCGTGTAGACAGGAGACAGGGGAGAGATCTGAAAAGGCCCGCCAGAAACAACTGCGGTGTTCTCTGCATCGGGATCCACAGCGTCGCCTCCATCTCCATTGATCGACCCATCCCAAGTGTAGGTGTCAAAAACAAAGGTAAGATCGCCGACACTGATTACCTGAAGCCCCACTCCCGAGACCGGTGTGAATTCGATCCTACCGGCACTTAAACTTGCAGCGTCAGGCTGTGTTTCGGTCTGGTTGTTGACCGTTGGTGCAGGATCGGAGGGGAAAAACGAGGAAAACAATCCAGAGTAATCGGAGGAAGCATCCAGCGGAGACGCGATGATCGCAGACCAGTTCCCGCCACCAGGCTGCTGGAAATTTGGGTAATCCGGTAACCCATTGTGTCCGACAGTTGGGTTTCCGAAGGAGTCCTTGCCTTCGATACCATTCTGGGTAGACGAGCTCTTGACTCCAATAATCGCAAAGGATCCGGTCGCGGGTCCTCCCAAATCGACATAGGTTTGAGCACTCAAGTGCCAGCCAAATAAAGTAGCTGACGCGGTAAATAGGATTGCTTGCGAAAGATTCATGGTAGACATTGCCGGTTTTCGAGAATTAGTCTCGACAAGTCAAGATGCATCCAGATGACAGCAACTAATGGTAAGGCACCATAAATTCGGGGAGCAGGGATTCACTCTCATAGAATTGCTCACGTCCATAGCCATTCTTGGCCTGCTGATCGGCATCCTCGCTGCATCCATGGGCTCATCGAGAGAGCGCGCAGCCGTTGCCGGTAGTCTTTCGAATCTTCGTCAAATGGGTGCTGCTGCCGGACTCTACAGTAACGATCACGGAGGAAAGCTTCCTCCTCATGCTGTTTTCGACGAGGAGTTGGGAGAGAATAGGGAGTGGTGCTACGCTCGGTTTGGACCTCAGACCGACAACCCTTTTTCTGGTGGTCTATTGGCACCCTATCTGGAAAACGCAAAAGACGTGCTTACTTGCCCGGTATGGCAACCTTCTCCCGAAATGCAGGAGCTCGTTGAGCAGGCCTTCAACGTCCCCGGCAACCTAGGATATGGGTATAATGGCTTGTATCTGGGGGAGCGGAAAATAGAGGAGGACGGCTCCTTTATAGGAAACTACAACGCCTATCCTCGATCTGCGGTAATCAACCCTTCCAAAACCGTGATGTTCACCATCAGCGCGACTAATCGGTTTGGTCAAGCAGCCAGCCAGGAAATGATCTGGCCTCCAGGCCATCTCACTGCTGGAGGAAGCTCTATTTGTGTTCGCTTGGTCAATAGTAAGGAAACCTTGGTCGGGTGGGTAGATGGTTCGGTTTCCGTAGTTTCCGCAATCCCCGTTGAGGAGTTCCCTGATGACGGAATCTTTACCGGACACATCGATATGGATGAAGACGGGGAGCCAGACGTTGATATCTGGTATCCCTTTCCTCCAGAGAGCTCGTTATGAAGAAGCTTTGAGCTGCCTTCCCGCCTTCTTTTTTAAGCGCCTAACCTTTCCCCGAATCTTGGCAAAATCGGCCTTCTCCATCCGGTCGATGAACAGGATTCCGTTTAAATGATCGACTTCGTGCTGGATGCAGCGGGAGAAAAGACCTTCGCAGCTCAGCGTATGCTGGACGCCCTCGAGATCCTGATAGGTCACACCGATCTCGCTCGGTCGAGGCACATCTCCCCTTACCTGATATAATGACAGGCAACCCTCCTCCACTACTTCGAGTTCCAGAGGTTCTGGATACAGAATCTCGGGGTTCACCAAAACCAACGGCATTAAAAGTGGGGGCGGCACCTCTTTTCCGTCCAACAGAGCTTCGCCGGTATTCTGAGCCCCTTCTCCGAGGTCGACAACGCAAAGCTGGATCGCCTCACCAATTTGCTGTGCAGCCAAACCGATCCCCCCCTCCTCATACATCGTTGCCAGCATCTCTTGAGCAAGAGCATCCAGAGAATCATCAAAGGTCGTGATTGCTTCCCCCTTTTCACGAAGGACGGCTTCACCGTATTGGGTTACTCGCAATGTCATGACAGCCGGTAGGGGATTCGCACCCGAGGATCGCTTGTATCGAAGTCTCTCGTATTGCGGGTCACCAAAAAACAACCTTCCGAGCTAGCAGTCGCAAAGATGATCGCATCCGGCAACTTGAGTCGCAAGGCACGCCGTTCCCTCACAGCGCCCGTGGCGACCTCCATGGAGACGTCCACTCTTTTCATCGAACGAAACAGCGATTCTGCAGCAGCCCGCTCGCGATCACTCCCCGCACCACACATGACCTCCATCCAAGAGATCACCGAATAGATCGGTTCGTCGTATCGATCCATCTCTGTTTTCGCCTCCCCAAATCCCTGCAGATAGTCGATAAGAACATCGGAATCTATTACCGCCTTCACCGATCCCACTCTTCCCTAATCTTCTCTACGATCAAACGGGAATCCTCTTTCCTCTTCCACGCACCAAAAGCTTGGATCCGCGAAGAGTCTACCTCTTCGGCGAGCATACTGCGAACCGCCCGTCTAATGGCCTCCGCCCGTGAAATCCCCTGCTCCTTACACAAATGCGCTAATGCGTCGAGTTGATCCTCTGGCAAATCGACAATCGTTCTCATATATCGTTATCATTTATCATTTGACTTCGGGTGCAAGATTAAATTCCCGATTAGGATCAGCCTCAGTATGCTTTTGATCGATTTAAGGGAAAGCGGCCTCCCGTGGCAGTATGGCAATGGCCTTGTGGGCCGGTAGGCCTTTTTGAGAACCGCGTCGCAGCTACTACAATGTCATTGGCGGTGTTTTAAGAACCGTTAGGTTCGTATACTGCGAGAGTGTTGTGAAGAAGGACCGCGTCATTCTTGCAAAGCCTTTTCAACGCGGCGGAAGCAAGTCACGGCACAAAGCAGTCCCAAAACGGCGAGGATCGGATTTACCGCCGGAAGAACTCCGGGCCAGATCCCGGCTACGAAAAAAAACACCCCGACCACCAAAGCGCGGTCACTTTTCCCCATCGGGCCATCGTAACGCCGGGACATTCCCTGCGTTTGAGGAATCAGACCGCAAAACTCCGTAGAAATTGCCATTACTACAAAAACCGATCCTAGGGCGGGGCTCGCTCCCGGAAGAAAACCCAGAGGTAAGTAAAGCGCTGCATCCGAGAGTATGTCGCCTATCTCGTTGAGGAAGGCGCCTAAGCGGGTTTTGCCCTCAAACTCCCGGGCAAGCATTCCATCGATTGCATTCAATGCCATCCGGACGAACAAGAAGACCGGGTAAGCGAAATAGACGATCCGGCATTCCGGCGCGAGGAAGAGCCAAATCCCTACCGCCAATGAGAGGATCAAGGCCAATACGGTTATGGCGTTCGGCGTCACTCCCCAACCCGCGAGTCGGAGCACCAAAGGCCGAAGAAGGGCTTGAAAGCGGGTCTTGAGATCATAGACGCTCACCATCTCTCAAGATCCGTAAAAGAAGACGATGATGCGGTAGAAAACAGGAGCGGCAAAACAGAGTGAATCAATCCGGTCGATGATGCCTCCGTGACCCGATAGTAGACTGCCATAATCCTTGATTCCACGATCCCTCTTGATAGCCGACATCACGAGTCCGCCGAAGAATCCCATCAGACACAGAACGACGGATAACACGAAGGCTCCCAATGGCGAAAAGGGGGTCGCCCACCAGAGAAGGGTTCCGATGGCTGCAGTCGAAACAATTCCACCGACAAGACCTTCGGCCGTTTTACTGGGACTCAATTTCTGAGAGATTGGCCTCTTCCCAATCGCTTTGCCCCAACAATACTGCAACACATCCGAGAGCTGCACAATCACGACAAGGAAGAAGAGCAGTTTCATGTTTTCACCGCGGTAGTCGTTGACCGGGATCAGAAGAAGAGCGGGTGCGTGACTGATGAAGTATACGTAGACCATCAGCCCCCACTGAACTTTCGCGGTGCGGGCGAGAAAATCCGTCGTGTCTTCTGCGAGAGCGGCTCGAATAGGTATGAATATGAAAGCGTAAACCGGAATGAAAATCGCCGCCATGACCTCCAAACCCAAACCAATCGCTACGTATTGAGCGGGGAGGATAAAAAAGAAAGACCAGCAGAGGGCGCGGTGGTCTCCGGGGCGGGTTGGCGTTATGGTTATGAACTCCCTGAGCGCTTGGAAGGAAATGACGGCAAAAACGATCAGGGCCGCAATTTTCCCGAAAAGCATGGCCAGGGTCATAACGATGACGATTCCCCACCAAGCTTGAATCCGCGAAATTAGATTCCTGTAGAAACGGCCCTCGTCTACCCTCAACCAACGCTTTCTAAAGAAGAACGCCGCCAAATGGGCAACGATCAGGAGAAGGTAAACTCCACCAAAAAGAAAAAGAAGTTCTGGATCGTCAGTTAGACTCATTCACCACTTCTTGACCCAGCAAACCTTCTCGAGATCCAGAGTCACTCAACTCTATCAATGCATCCGTAGCCCGGGTTAGGAATGTCTCCTTTGTTTCTGCTTCATCGAAGAAAAGTGGTTCGCCGAAGGCGAGCGTCGCCACAAGGGGCAAGGGAAAGCGCTCTCCCTTGGGCAAAATGCGGAAAAGGTTTTCCAGATAGACTGGAACGAAAGGCACACTCGGCACTAGCTGTGCCAAGTGAGAGATACCCGCTTTAAAAGATCCAAGATCCCCAGAGCGACTTCTCGTTCCTTCCGGGAAAACAATCAAACATCCACCTTCTTTCAATGCAGCCTGCATTGCCTCCATGGGATTGTTGTCGCGCGTCACCGCTCTTCGCTCAATTAGAATCGCCTTGAACACGTTTCGGGCAAGATACGATCTCAACCTGCCGCGATCCCAGTAATCGCTGGCCGCGATAGGTCGGGCCCGACTGCGAACCGTCGGCGGTAAGCCAGCCCAGATGACGGGAAAATCGAGGTTACTCGTGTGGTTGGAGAAGAAAACGAGTGGCCCATCCGGCAAAATTCGGGGCGATTTTCGCACTACAGCACCGCAAACCAACCGAATCAGAAACACCAACACGGCGGAAACGATCTTTCGTTTCATACCGCCTCACCACCATTTCCTTCCGGCTTCAGAGCCACGGAAACAGAAAAAATACCATAGAAATCGGGGAGCATTCTCGTCTTCGCCAATCCAACGCTGGCTACCAATTCGTCCATCTCGGCCTGGGTCCGCCGTCGCATGATCCACGGTTCACCCTCGCGGTTGTTGCAGGTGCGAGCAATCATCTCAATCTGGGGATGCCAGGGCTGACTGGTATATATTAGGCTCCCGCCTGGCTTAAGCACTCCGGCAATTCCTTCCAGCGACTGGACTACTTGGGCATTCTCGGGGAACAGTTCGTAGAGGCCAGAGACGATCACGATATCTGGAGGGGGTGATTCAGCCAAAAGCGACTCTTTATCGAAGGCGTCACCCAAAACAAACTCGACGGACTCAACCCCCATGGTTGCGGCATTTCTCGTTCCCGTCTCGACGTTTCGCGGTGTGTTATCCCGGAGGCGGGCCTCAATTCTTAGATCCGGATTCGTCCGGATCACTTCCAGCACGTAGCGGCCACAGCCCGTTGCGACATCGAGAACACGCACGGACTCCTCTTTTCCGCCCCGGCTACGGATCTCCTCCGCCAAACACGCTTGGAGATTCTCTCCCCGTTCGCGGATTCCGCGCCAGCCCACCGCATTCAGATAGGCTCGGTCGATCCACTTTCCTAAAAAAGTTTTTCCCCTTGGTTCGTTTTCGTAGACGTAATCCAAAGACGTTCCGGAATCGAAGCCTGTTTCGCAGCCGATGGAGATCCCACTACTCAATCGCCCAACTGTGCGGAGAGCCATTCTCTGAAGGCCGAAGAACAAACCCTTCCAAAGCGGCGGCGAACACCGAAGAAGGTCATATTCGCGCTGCGTATACCCCGAGTCATCCCCGCGGGAGAGATTGCTCCGGTCGACAGGGCACCGAAAAGCCTCGAGAATGAACTGGCGGGCGGCATCGACCGGTAACTGCCGTTCCTTCTCGTGAAGAATTGCATGAAAAAAGCCCGGATAACTTTTCATCTTTTTGACTGGAGACGAGAGCTTCTCGAAAAAAGCCTGTTGAGCTCCGTTCTTCACCACCCAGTCGCTTCCTGCGGAAAGGACGAGGGTCGGAGTTTCGATTGCAGCCGCGTCCGCGAGAATCCGGGTGGCCGTATCGTGGAGCCCAAGGAGAACTCGCACCGAGATGTCGCGGGTAATCAAAGAGTCTTTGTCATAGAGGGCTGCTTGCTCAGGGTCGTGGGTCAGCATCCGCGACTTCACATAGCTACTGATTTTCGCCCGCGGTTTGATCCGAAGGAGGAGTCGCAGAAACGGAATTGCCAAGGGAACGTAAAGCCGAATGCGAAAGGCGGGAGCGGCGAGAACCATTGCACGGATTCTGGGGGCGTAATCATGCACCCAAGCACTCGCCGTTACCGCCCCCACGCTATTTGCAAGAATGACCATGTTCTCGACCGGAATGCCGTGGTTTCCAGAGACAAATCGGACGAAAGAGTCTAAATCCTTAACGAGATGGTAATAGCTTTCCGCGTCTCCACGTTCGCCGGGCGACTCACCATGGCCGCGGGCATCCCAGCTAAAGGCCCAAGAATCGGATAGTCCAAGATCTTCGATCTGTCGCTCTACCCTACCCGAATGTTCGTGCCCCCGATGAATAACGATCAGGGCGCGATCGGATCTCACCTTCGGCTCCCACGTTCGGAAAAACAATCGGGTACCATCCCAGCTCTCGAACTCGTCACTCGTAACCGTCCAGTTTTCCGTTTCCATACTCACCCTTCGCTTTGCTCCATCCTACCGGATTGATTCCGCCGTTACAGAAAAATCCATCTAAAGTGCCCTACACCTCATATCCGAACGCGTCGAAAAAGGATTCCCACTCCGAGCGAACCCTTCTCTTTTCCTCCTCGGCCAAACCGGGATCGTTTTTGCGGTAGTTTCCCACCTCTCGAAGATAATGCTGAAAGCGATCCGTGGCCCTCGTAGAACCCTCCAAAGACAGATCGGAATAAATCGACGATAGGGTTTCCATCGGTTTCGCCTCGAGGTCCATGAAGGCAACTTCGACCAAGCAATCCTTAGGAACTAAATCACGCTGCTCGAGGTAAGCGGTCATGAGCAGCGGATAACTCTCCAAGACATGTTCGACGATCCGGTTTCGATCTACCGGATGAAACCCCCACTCCGTTTGTGCCTTGAGGTAAAGATCGACCGTTGAACGAAACACATCGTAAGGATTGCGATGGATGTGGATGAATCGCGCTCGAGGGAACATCTCCAGCAACAAATCAATCCGCGCAGTGTTAGCGGGATTTTTCAGGAGGAACGGTTTTCCCGGTCGAACGAGAGAAACCTTGCGAAGAAAATAGAGATACTCTCTCCGCCAAGCTTCGATCAAGGTGGGGTCCCGACCATCGAAAAAAACCGCGTTCTGGAAGATGCGCTCCATCGCGTTCGGAAAGAACGAGACATGATAAAAGGAAAAAGGACAGGAAGCGACCAGAGCCAGTTCTTCCTCCCAAGGCGAATCGGCTGACATCGCAACATTATCCATCAATCGTTTCTTCGGAACGGCCTTTTCAATCTGTCGTCGAAATACTTTCCCCAGAGTCAAAAAATCAAGAGGCATCGCAGCTTCGCGGATAGTCATCGACTCGAATTGGGGATCCTGACTGAGGAGATTCTGCAGGTGGGTGGTTCCACTTCTCCAATGGCCAATCACAAAAACCGGATTGGACGGCAGCTCGCTCCCACTGATCCGCTTTTCATATCGCCTTCCTTCGAACCAAATTCCCGGTTGCCGCAGTAAACTCAAAAAGATCACCCCCGCAAAAGCAGGAATGTGACGCGGTGAGATGCCGTAGCGGCGAGCCAAAGTAACCAGATTGCCAAAACGCCCGGAAACAAGAGGATGGGTTACAATAGCTGTCACTAGGTTCCCTCCTTCCAACGTCGAAGGGTCGCTTCAGCTTCGGGTCTAATGACCAACCCAGGGCGCGCTTCCCGCATGAAGTTCATCGCCTCATCCGCTCCTTTGGCGAGGCCTTTGTGCAAGAGATAACATCCCGCAATCGCCGCAGTCCGAGAGTACCCGATTTTACAATGCACGTAGACCATGCCCTTAGACCTTTCCTCATCAATAAAGCGAATCGCCTTCTCGATCTGTTCATCACTCGGTGCGGTTAGATCGAGAATCGGAAGGTTGAGGTAGTTCAATCTTCTCAAAGGAGACGGTTCCGAGAATTCAGCGGTTAGATCGAGAATCGCGGTGACTCCTTTTTCGATTAGCCCCTCGGTCTCGCGAGAGGTCAACTGGCGGCCGATCCAAAGTCGAGGAGCCAGTTCGTTCAAGAGGTCGCACTGACGCGCATAATATCTCCGGGACACTTCATGCCCCTGGATCGCAAAGCAATGAAAAGCCCGAAAGGCCCAACTGTGCGATCCACCCTGCTTTCCATAGACACCGGCTCCTAACCCCCAATATCCGGATCCGATCACCCCAAGAGAAACCGCTGGCCAAAGAAAGATCAGACCCAGAGGGTAAAAAGCCCAGCCAGCCGCCCCCAACAAGAAGAATCCCGCGAAGTAAAACGATCCGACGCGTTTGTTCATCTTAGCAAACCTAGCGGTTCATTCTCAGGCCAAGCGATGACTTTCGAGAGAAAAATGAATTCCTCAAACGACTGGAAAAGGGACGTGCCGCTGCCACCGAAGCTTCTGTTCGCTAGTTGCGAAGTAGCCTAACGATATCTTCCGAAGAATGCCCAAGGCCCCAGAGGCCCCGGCTATTCCCTGTATGGATACAAGCTAACGGTTCTCAAGGACTCCGGCAAGACCTTGTGTGAATCCGACGAGGTCGACTCCTAGACTACGGATCCTCTCCCGAACCTCTTCATTGTCCAACTCGCCGTCGTCTCCAAAGGCGCTTCCATCAGCATAAACGAATCGGGGGACGATCACGCAGCGGAAATCCGCCATCAAACTGTTCGCTAGAGGCAAGACCGATAAGTAACTCCCCTGCCCTCCGGCAGCAGCAATAAACCCTACTACTTTTCCGCTCCAACTCCCCGAACCCGTCATTTCGACTACATTTTTTGCTGCGGCGTTATAATCGTAGTTATAGATCGGTCCGGCGAGTATGATACCGTCGGCCCGTTTTACCCGCTCGGCAATTGGTGCGACTGCCGGATCCCCGTAAGCTGCCCCACCATCACAAAAGGGAAGCGCGTGATGCCGCAAATCAACGAAGTCAACCTCTTCACCGGCATCGTCTAAATCGTTCCGGACGACCTCTGCCATCCGGCGACTACGGCTATTCTCACTGAGACTACAACTAAGAACCAAAAAACGCATGATACCGGGACTTTCACCGACAGCGTTTATTCCTCGGCCAACGATGTCGAGGGATAAACCGTTTCCTGAAACCATCAAAAAGACCTTTGAAGCACTGTAAGCCGGATTCTGTATCCCTCGCCGTTGGCAAGGAATGGCATCCATTCATCTAGATCGGCCCAAACCGATCTTTTCGCCGAAGCGAAATGCAGCTAAACCCGGGACCAAAGGGCGAGCCACCCGATCCTCTATTCGCCTTGCACCGGATTGGGTTTATCCTGCCTCGCCAGTTACCTGACGAGCGGTGGGCTCTTACCCCACCTTTTCACCCTTATCCCGCATTCGCGGGACGGTTTGTTTTCTGCGACACTTTCCGTCACGTCGCCTTTACACGCCGTGCCCCTCTTTTCAGAGGGAATCCTGCTCTACGGTGTCCGGACTTTCCTCTCCTCCACCAAAGTAGAAAAGCGAATGCCCGTGCTTCAAAGATCGAACCTTACCATGGGAGACTCGGGCACAGATAGCAAACCCCTTCCAGCTCCTTCGATCCCTCAAAACAGGAATGAATTTTTCCTCAATCAAGAAGCCCGACCCGCCGCACCTTCAGGGGTGATACCGAATTCGTCGTTCGACCTCTTTCCAAAGAGAAGCGGCACTCCTTCACAGAAGCAGAGACCAGTATCAACAGGTCTTTCGAACTGTGAAGGTTCTTCTCTAAAACCCGCTGACTACTCTGTCTGATCGGCGGTAGGCAATCGATTCATCACCTGCTGTGCCGCTATTTCGGCATCCTCCGCAGAGAGCTCTCCAGCCTCCACCTCCGCTGCAATTCTCTCCAGCACCGCGGCTGCTTCGCCCTCGCCAAGGGTCTCTTCCCGTTCCGCAAGACCTTGATAAACGAGTTCAGTCGACACCGGATTTGGGCTCAGCTCCCGGTAGTAACCAGCCGTGCGTAAAGGTCCAAAAACAACCGTTGGCTCCTCGCCATCGGTGAAAGATGGGTAAAGCATCACCTCTTCGGTGACAAACCCAGCTTTCCGGAGCTCAACCCGATGCGGCACCTGCCGATTCAAGCGAACGTCCACTGGAGAGTTACCAATGAACTTCCCGTTCACGTAAACAAAAGCACCTTCAGGGGCCGTCTCGATGTCGATTGTTTGCCGTGAAACGGTGCCGCAACCACCAAGCAAAACAGCCACCAACGAAACTGCTACACCCCGTAGGAGCCACCGATAAAGAGGCAAACGCACCTTGAAACGAATTGACATGGGACGAGCAACATTCAAAACAAAGGGTTGAGCGACAACATTTTTCGCTCTTTTCCACAGTTTAATCATTCCGCGGCCAGGTCTTTCGGTCAGCTTTTTCAATTTTCGATCACTCTCACTCGTGTTTGGACTTCTCTCCAACGACATTGGCATCGACCTAGGAACCGCCAACAGTTTGGTTTTTGCAAAGGACAAAGGCATTGTTCTTCGGGAACCCTCCGTAGTCGCAGTGTATTCAGCGTCGCGGAAAGTCTGTGCGGTAGGGGAAAAGGCCAAGAGAATGTTGGGGCGGACCCCCGGAACGATCACTGCTTTACGCCCCATGAAAGATGGGGTCATTGCCGACTTCGAGATCACCGAAGCCATGCTGCGACACTTCATTCGCGAAGTGCAGAAAGGCGTTCGTTTTGTTCCTCCAAGGGTGGTCGTCGCGGTTCCATCAGGTATTACCGAAGTGGAACGACGTGCTGTGAAAGAGTCTGCCATCAATGCCGGTGCTCGTGATGTTATTCTTATCGAAGAACCGATGGCAGCAGCGATTGGAGTCGGTTTACCCATCCAAGAACCTACCGCGAACATGATTGTCGACATCGGTGGAGGGACAACCGAAGTAGCACTCATTTCTCTGGCGGGAGTGGTTTACACAAAGAGTGTTCGCGTCGGCGGCGACGAGTTTGACAGTGCGATTATCAATTACATGAAACGCGCCTACAATCTCACGATCGGAGAACGCACCGCCGAGGAAATTAAACTCAAAGTTGGCTCCGCGTTCCCTCTGGAGAAGGAGTTAACGATGGAGGTGAAAGGCCGGGATTCCGTAGCTGGACTTCCGAAGACCATCCACATTTCCTCGCAGGAAATTAGAGAAGCCCTCTCGGACACTATCGGCGCTATCCTGGATCTGGTCCGGAACGCACTTGAACGGTGCCCCCCTGAACTCTCTGCGGATTTGGTGGATCGTGGTTTCGTCCTTGCGGGTGGAGGCGCACTCATCCGTGGCCTCGACCAGATGCTTAGCGACGGAACCGGGCTTCCCGTCTTTGCGGCCGAGGACCCGCTCAGTGCTGTGGCGATGGGAACTGGAAAGGTCCTGGAAGAGCTGGAATCGCTCATTAAGGAAATCGCGATACACCGCAAAGACTGAGCCAACAGGCCGCCCCGGAGACTGTCACCTTGCTCCGTTTACGCTCTCAAGCCGGAAGACCGTTCGTTATCCTTGGGATTTTATTTCTCCTTTGGCTGCTTTTACCGCCCACTCTCAAGCGTTTTGGAGAGAATGCTCTCTACGAGTTTCAGGCGCCATCCGCGGTTCTTTCGTCTCACCTGGAAGACCTCGGTGCCTATTGGTCGATCCGCACTCGATCCAAGAGAGACTTAATCGAAACCGGGAGGGAGCTGGCTCGCCTCAATGCGCTTTATCGGGTGCAGGCAGGAGAAAATGAGTCTCTTCGCAGTTACAATCTACGGCTTCGTCAACTTCTCGACATTCCTGCTCCATCCGATTTTCGCCTCGAGACCGCACAGGTTGTTCGCCGTGACCTTAGCAACTGGTGGCAAACCATTATCATCCGTAAAGGGCGTGATGCTGGTATTACCGAGGGCGCTGGTGTCGTTTTTTCCGGCGGTGTAGTTGGCCGGGTGCGATCGGTCCACGCCTATACTTCAACCGTAGAGCTGATCAGTAGCCGAACGTTTCGGATGGCCGCCCATTTTGCAGGTGACACCCGCCCGTTGCGGTACGAGGGGGCCATTGTTCCCTCTCTTCAGAATCCGAAGGGCTCAGTCCGGGACGTTCCCTCGGATCTATTTGCATCTCCGGAAGACCCTCTAATCCTCGTGTCGTCCCGATTGGGAGGCGTCTTTCCCGATGGTCTTCACATTGGCGAAGTACGCTTCATGGAGACGGACAGTTCGGGTCTTTTTCAGCAGGGGATCGTGCAATTGGAACCAGCCCTTCTGGATCTCCATGAGGTATCCGTTCTGCTTCCGGCAGGCGAAGCCACTGAGGAAGTTTTTTCCTACGAATTACCCACGAATCCATGAGGGCGACCGAAGTATGAAGCTGTTCCGACAGGCTCTGGTCGCGTTTCTGGCAAACGGTCTCGTTCTATTCATCATTCTTGAGCTGAACTCGTTTATCGCCTCCTACTCCCTCTACATCACGGTTGGAGGAATCTTCGTAGTTTATCCCGCGCTACGAATGCCTTTGAACACAGGATTTCCGGTGGTTTTGCTTACTGGAGCACTTTGGGATGCCATCACCCCTGCTCCATTTGGACTCTACCTTTTCGTCCTTGGATTTCTCTATGCTGGACTCTACCTGCAACGGAATCGATTCCGGTCGCGCCGAACCTTCCATCTTGCCGTGGTTTCTCTCGGAACGAACTTTATTCTTCTCCTTGTTGTTTCAGTCTGGTTCCTCCCCAGCGCGGCTTTCTTTTCCTACGCTTCCCGTTGCGCGATAGAGCTCCTGCTTTCTGAGGCCGTTGTCGTGCTTCTTGCTTATTGGATCTTTGATCTCCAGGAAGTTTCTGTTTCACTGGTAGGCGCTCAACCGACACCCGAAGAGCTCTCCTGACCATGGGAACCATTAAGAAAAAAACTGAGAAGCCCGTTCCGCCGCCCGGCAAACCGAAACTCTTCGATTTTCAAACCCGGCGGAATCGACGAATGATTCCCTTCTTCGTCCTTACTTTCTTGGGTTTTTGCCTTCTTGCAGCCCAGCTCTTCATCGAACAGGTGATCAGAAATGAAGAGCATCTTGCACGCGAAAAGCAGCAAAACATGCGGCAGATCCTCTTACCGGGACCCCGTGGTAGTATTCTTGATCGAAACGGCCAATTGTTGGTCGGAAACCGAGCCCGCTTTTCTGCCGCTGTCTTCCTCAATGCACTGCGGCAAGAGTTCCGAGAAGAATACCTGGCCCAGATCAATGAGGTCCGGCGACAGGAGGCTGAGACTGGACAAGAGGTGGATATTTCGAACAACGATTTAGTTTGGGGCGCTCGCCTTGCCGTAGTTCAACGCCACTTGGATGAAATCAACCGCATCCTCGGGCGCACCGACGAGATTTCTCTCCGAGAGCTGCAGAGCCATTTCAACAATCGCATCCTGCTTCCTCTAAAACTGCTCCCCGATTTATCCGAGGAGGAGTACGCATTGCTTGTCGATCAGTTGGCACCCAACTCGCCGATTCAAGTTTGGACCCAAAGCTCCCGCTACTACCCGTTCGGTTCCTTAGCGGCTCACGTGCTCGGCTATGTCGTCAATCAGGAAGAAAGCCTCGCCGAGGAAGACTTGAGCGACAGTGTCAAACTAATGACCTTTAGCCACTACGGAAAGGTCGGCCAAGCGGGAGTAGAAAAGTCATTTGACGCTCTCCTTGATGGTAAAAACGGAAACGAAATTTGGCGGGTGGATCCACAAGGTTTCCAGTACGAAAGACTTTCAATCGATCCACCGGAAAAGGGAGAGGATCTGAGGCTGAGTATCGATGTTGCGATTCAACAGGCGGCGGAGCGTGGTCTTGAGGGTAAGGTGGGTGCTGCTGTCGCGCTGAATCCCCGAACCGGCGAGATTCTTGCGATGGCCAGCAGTCCAACCTACGATCTCAATGATCTTACTCCCTACATATCCCGGAAGGTTTATCGGGAGATCGACCTCGCCGGAGGCTGGCTGAATCGCGCGATTCAAGGTCTCTATCCTCCAGGATCAACCTTTAAACCTCTCACAGCAGTAGCCGCTTTTCACCGAGGCGTTCTGGAACCTGACGAAATCATCCTTTGCGGCCCATCACACCAGGTTGGCAACCGCAGTTTTCCGGAACACACTCCGCCCGGTTTTGGAGAAATTGCACTGCCGCGGGCGATTGCGGGAAGTTCCAACGTCTTCTTTTATCAGGTCGGATTACGCGCTGGGATCGATTGGATTTCAGAAACGGCCACGCGTTTCGGGTTGGGACAAAGAACCGGCATCGAACTTCCGCACGAAACCTCACGGATGATCGTGCCGACCAAACAGTGGAAAAGAGACACTCAAGGTTCTTCGTGGTTTCCCGGAGACACCGCCAACATCTCGATCGGACAAGGTTTTCTTCGGGTCACACCTCTACAAATGGCTTTGGTCGCCGCCAGTCTGGCAAATGGGTCTACCGGCCTTCAGCCAACGCTTTTGCAAGCGAACCACTCGACCCAAAAAGACCTCGAACCACTTCCCATAGCCCCTCTTGAGTATGAGTCCATTGTCCAAGGAATGGTGCAGGCGGTGGAACAAGGGACCGCCAGACGTACTCAGTTCACCGATCTATCAGTTGCCGGAAAAACAGGCACAGCCCAAGTCTATCCCGGAGGTAAACCACTCACGCTCGCGTGGTTTATCGGTTTTGCTCCGACCGAGAATCCGCAGATCGCAGTCGCGATTGTAATCGAAGGGGTCACCGAGGAAGATCAGTTTCAGGGTGGAACTACCGCCGCACCTGTTGCCCGCGGTATTTTCTCCGCGTGGAAAAACTCCCTTCCAAATACTCTAGTCGATTTAACTCATCGTCCGCGTAGCCGTTAGAGCACCGTGGACTCCCAGCAAGTCTTTGAAGTAGCTTCCAGCTTCGTGAGGCCACGGTAGATCTACAAGGCGCCAGTCTGGGTGGTTTGCGAACGAATCCTTGCTCCAGGAAAAGAATTCGGGATCGTCTGTTCGAAAATAAATCTCTCCCCCTTCCCCCATTACCCGAGCGATCCGGGTGAGAAATTTCTCTCCGGTCATCCTGTTTTTCGCATGCCTCTTCTTTGGCCAAGGATCGGGGTGCAGAAGGAAAACCTGAGCCACCGGATTTTGCTTGGGCCACGCCTCTAATATTTCCGTTCCCTCTGCCTTCAGAAAAAGGACATTTTCCAAACCACGCTTTTCCTGCTTTTCCCTCGCGAGCCGAATGCGACGCGAGATCAAATCCACACCGACCATCAATTCATTGGGGCGGAGCCCAGCCAGGGAGGTAAGCCAATGACCGTGCCCACAACCCAATTCCAAAATCACCCTCCGCTTTTCCTCCGAAAGAAATCCCTCAAGGGTGCACTTCAATTCTGACAGCCTTGCCGTTCGTTTGGCCTCTGCCAGCGCTCTCCCGGAGTCACTCAACAATTTCCTCCGGAGACCGGGTTGTTTTAGGAAAAACGCAAATAAACCTCGTCCCATGGGGGAGAACCGGCATTACCCGCACGTTACCACCATGAGCCAAAAGAGCATGGCGAACTATGCTCAACCCAAGTCCAGTTCCGCCAGTTCGAGTAGACCGGCCCTTGTCCAACCGATAGAAGCGTTGGAAGATTCGATCCCGCGCCCGTTCTGGCACCCCTACCCCATCATCCGTCACAGTCACTTCAACTACTCCTCGATCAACGTCTTCTTCGATACCAATCTCCACGAAGCTACACGAAATGCCGTGCTTAAAAGCGTTTTCCACAAGATTACTCAAAACGCGGTTTAGGTAGGTCCGGTCCAGTTCGACCCAAACCGGGTCTGACGGGCAATCTAGTTTAAGATCAGCCGTGGCACTCTTCGGCTTTCTGAACTCTTCCGTGAAGGTGCGAACCTCAGACACTAAATCGACCCGTTCCTTATTCAACTCCAAGGTCCGTGACTCGAGGCGGGAAAGGCTCAAAAGATCTTCGACCAGCCTGTGGAGTCGTTCGGTGTTCCGGTGAATCTTTTCTACAAATGATGTCTTTTGAGTTTCGCTTAACGAAGCTCCATCTTCGTACAACGTTTCCGCAAATCCCTTGATTATCGTAATCGGTGTTCGAAGTTCGTGAGAAACATTCGCTGCAAAGTCCCTGCGGATCGCCTCCAGTTTCTTCAGTCGGGTGATGTCATTGATTAAGTAAAGGCTTAGACCTTCTCCACTTCCAGAGTCGAGCGAGGCTCCCGATATCTCCAGCCATGCCGTTCTGCCCATGAGATCGACTTCAATCTGGCGATACCCATATTTGTTCTCCTCCCCCACCTCTCTGACGAGATCAAGAAATGAGGGGTGGTGAACAAAACGTTCGACCCTTCTACCTACCATGGGAAGCCCCTCATTCAAAAGGCGGTCCGCCGACCGGTTAGAGACCAAAATTCGATTCTCTCCGTCAATTACGACCGCCCCTTCACGCATGTTGCGGAAAGTCGTATCGATCTGTTCCATCTGGGACGTGCTTTGTTCCTGCAGGCGCATTCGCTCCTCCATCTTTACCCCGATAGTTGTCATTAGCTGGCTAAGACCTGACTTTCGTGAAAGCGTTTTTTCTCCGTCCATTAGAAGCTCTCGATCCGCATCAATAGAATCGCCCAGCTCCCGGATGATGCGCCTAATCCTACGCCAGCGCCGCTCGTAGAACCAAACAAGCAGGACAATCGCAGCGATTAGAACCGTCGTTAACAATGGGAGTCTCCTGGAATGGAATTACTGTTCGACAGACAGATTGATATCGACCATTCGATACCCTATCCCCCGGACTGTCTCGATCATTCCTGCATAAACCCCCAGCTTCTCCCGTAAACGCCTGACATGAGTGTCAACCGTCCGGGTTTCCGTGTCGCTTTCGTAATTCCACACCTTCGAGAGAAGAACTTCTCTGGAAAACACCTCCTGTGGGTTTTCCATCAAGAGCTGTAGCAACTTAAACTCCGTAAGAGTCAACATCACGATCTCTCCATCGACTACAACCTGATTTAAATCTTTGTCTGCCAATAGTTTACCAAGCCTTACCTCCCTCGAATTGGCAGATTTTGCTTCCCCTGCCCTTTTCAAGACCGCACGGATTCGGAGAATCAATTCTCTAGAGTCGAAAGGTTTGGCCAAGTAGTCATCCACCCCTGTTTCAAGACCCTTGATTCGGTCCTCAGGTTCACCCCTCGCAGTCAAGAGGATCACCGGAATACGGGAGAGAGCCTCATCTGCCTTCAGGGCATGAGAAATTTGCAGACCACTCAGTCCCGGCATCATCACATCGAGGAGAATGAGGTCAGGACAGAATTCTCTGGCCAGTGAAATGGCCTTTTCCGACTGGTTTGTGATTTTCGGGGTGAAACCTGCACTCTCAAGCTGATAAGACAGCAAATCGGTCGCGTCGGTTTCATCATCGACCACCAAAATCTTTGCAGGCACTTCTACACTCATAGGGACCCAAGTCTCCCCCAGTGAAAGCTCTGACCAAAGAAAAAAGCAAGTGCATACGCCTGCTTGATTGTCACAATCCAGAAACTATGGGTTCCGCTTGAGAAACACTTGTAGAATCGAAACATCGGCCGGACTCACCCCACTGATTCGAAGGGCTTGGCCGAGAGTCCTTGGACGGACGGCTTGAAGTTTCTGTCCACTTTCTTTTTTGAGTCCTTTTACTTGTTGATATTCAACACTTTCTGGAATTTTTATCGAGTCGAGATTCCTAAACTTCTCCACTTCTCTTGCTTCTCGCTCCAGATAACCCCGGTATCGAATGCGATAATCCAATTCCGCGGTTTCTGCAGAACTCCACTGGAGAGACTCTGGAAACTCTACCATCTGTGCACCTCGACGGATTCGATCTCCCCAGGTTCCGAAAGCATCCCGCTCGTTTTCAAACCTCTCCACGTTGCCGAGAACCCGTTTCTTTTTCTCTTCCATGCGAGAAAGCCGGTCTGATTGCACCAACCCGTACTGCTTTGCAGCATCCACCAGACGAATTTCAGCGGAGTCCATGTTGAGAAGGAGGCGAAACTCTGCCCTGCTTGTGAACATACGGTATGGCTCATTGGTCCCCTTCGTCACGAGGTCATCAATAAGAACTCCAATGTAGGCCTGCTGGCGGTCCAGGACCAGGGGTTCCTCTTCCCTCACCCTTGCAATCGCGTTCACTCCTGCGATCAACCCCTGCCCTGCTGCTTCTTCGTATCCAGAGGTTCCGTTGATTTGTCCCGCGAAAAAGAGACGTTCAACCTTCTTGGATTCGAGACTCGGGTAAAGCTGGGTAGGTGGAGCAAAATCGTACTCTACGGCATAGGCAGGTCGCAACATCTCAACGGATTCCATCCCAGGGATTGTGCGAAGCATTTCGGCTTGAATGTCGAACGGTAAACTCGTCGAGAGACCGTTTACATACCACTCGCTCGTATGAAGGCCTTCAGGTTCAAGAAAAAGCCGGTGAGACTCCTTGTCTGCAAACTTTACAATTTTATCTTCGATGCTCGGGCAGTATCTTGGGCCCACGCCTTGAATTTCCCCACCGTAAAGTGGTGACCTGTGCAGATTCTCTCGGATCAACTGTTCCGTCCCAGCGGTCGTCTCAGTCATCCAGCAGGAAACAGATTCCGACCCAGGAACCCATCCCGCACGGGTTTCGCCCGATTGTTCCACGTGGAACAAATCCGCGTCGGACCGCGTATCATAAAAGGCAAAAAACGTGGGTTCAGAATCACCTGGCTGCTCCTTCAATCGAGAAAAGTCCAAGGAGTTGCCTAGGATTCTGGGTGGAGTTCCCGTTTTAAAGCGATCCAGTTCGATGCCCGCCTCCGCAAAGCTTCCGGATAATCCTTCTGCGGAGAAATCACCCAGTCGCCCACCTTTGTTTTGATTTTCACCGATATGCATCAACCCACGCAAAAACGTTCCCGTGGTGACGACCACTGATTGGCCGTAAAACTCAACGCCTAGATTCGTCCTTACACCCACAACCCGGCCGCTGCGAAAAATCAGCGATGTCACCAGCGCCTGAAAACAGGTCAAGTTACTCTGCCACTCCAGGGTTTGCTTCATCCTGAACTGGTAAGCCTTCTTATCGCATTGCGCCCGCGGAGCCCGTACCGCAGGTCCCTTCGATGAATTGAGAAGCTTAAACTGGATTGCGGTGGTGTCCGCATTCACAGCCATTTCTCCACCAAGTGCATCGATTTCCCGAACCATGTGACCCTTCGCCTGACCACCAATTGCTGGATTACAACTCATCTGAGCAACTGTATCCAGATTTCCGGTCAAAAGTAAGGTGTCTCCTCCGCGCCTTGCGGCCGCAAGCGCAGCCTCGCAGCCCGCGTGGCCGGCTCCGCATACAATTACTTCGTAGGGACACGAAGTCCCATACCGCAACGCTACGCTCATTTACCTATACAGAATTCTCCGAAGAGAACATCCAACATAGCTTCGTTGTCAACGGTTCCGACAATCGACCCCAATGCGTCTAACGCATCCCGTAACTCCGGAGCCACATATTCTGTAGAAGTCTTTTCCTGCAACGCCAGGCGGGCGCGCTCCAGTGCTGTCTGACATTCCTTCAAATATCCTATGTGCCGCTGGTTGTAGAGAACACGATCCTCAGCACCCTTGAGCATATCCTCACGAATCATCGATTCCCAAATTGAAAGAAAGTCACTTACGCCCATTCCTTCAGTTGCCGACAGACTCACTCGTCGCAACTGCGGATAGAAACTCGGATTCATTGAGAATTCGGGCAAATCACACTTGTTGAAAACCAGTAGCGTGTTCTCTTCCGTGAAACCTGCTTGAATTTCAGGGGGAAGGGTAGGGCAATCCTCCGTTCCGTCCATCACCACCAAATTGAAATCTGCGTTTCCCGCAAGACGTTGTGTCCGTCGCACGCCTTCTCTTTCGATTTCGTCCGCAGATTCCCTAATCCCCGCCGTATCAAAAATTTGGATACAAAAACGGCCAAGAGTAAAGGAGTCCTCAAGAAAATCACGGGTTGTACCAGGGGTAGCGCTTACTATCGCCCGCTCTTCTCCCAGAAGCCGATTCAGCAAACTGCTTTTTCCAGCATTCACCTCCCCGAGAAGAACTGTCCGAATGCCGCGGTGAAGAAGCTCACGCTGGCGTCCGGTAGCTATCATTTCCCCAAGTCGCGAGATGAGCACTGCCAGCTCCTTTCGCGGACCATCGGTAGTCTCTCCCGGGAGGTCCTCCTCAGGAAAATCAATGTAAGCTTCGATCTCGGCGAGAACCGATAGGATTCTGGAAACGCAGGACTCGATCTCATGGCCTAGTCCACCAGCCAGCTGTTTCTGGGCAGCCAGCACTGCAGCCTCACTCCGAGCTGCAATCAAATCTGCGACCGCCTCTGCTTGAGACAGGTCCATCCGGCCCTCAAGAAATGCCGTTTTCGTAAACTCTCCTGGTTCCGCTGGGCGCGAACCCCGCCTCTCCAAATCCCAGAGGATTTGTTCCACGAGGAACATATTTCCATGGCAGGAAATCTCGACCAAATCCCGCCCGGTATAAGAAGAGTAGGGTGGGAAGTAAGTCCACAGCACCTGATCCACCGGTGTTCCGCTGATTACACGATAGGTTCCCAGAATCGCTTTGCGAAACGCTTTTTCGGACACATCAACATCCAAAGAACCCCGGATCAACTCAACGACTTTTGAACCCGTCACTCGAATGACCCCAATAGCTGAAGTCCCCGGCACCGTCGCGAGCGCATGAAAAGTGTCATTCACGGGGATCTACTTAATCACCGATGAAAGCCATGGAAGAGAAAAATGAATCCGTCATTCTTCCGGCGACTTTTTAGTTCGCCAAATCATCTATTAACTATTGTCAATCAATGATTTACCAAATTTAACTCTGCCCAAAGATCTACTTCTTTTCCGGTTCTGATCCATTCAGTTCCTTGTCGTCACCTCCGGCAAGAACGTTACCCACCTCAACCTTGACTCCTTCCCGAATTTTCGCGGTCAGCTCGTCCATCAACTCTGGATTCTCTCGCAAATAGGTTTTCGCGGCTTCTCTCCCCTGACCAATTAAGTCGCCGTTGTAGGATATCCAGGCACCCTTTTTCTCGAGAATCTTCTGCTCGACGCCCAGATCAATCAGTGAGCCGGAGCGCGAAATTCCCTCGTTGTAGACGATATCAAACTCACATTCCGTGAACGGTGCGGCAACTTTGTTTTTCACCACTTTCACGCGAGTCCGGTTGCCGACCACCTTGCCCGATGGCTCCTTGATTTGCCCAATTCTCCGGATGTCCATCCGGACGGAAGAGAAAAACTTAAGAGCGCGACCACCGGGTTGAGTCTCTGGACTGCCGAACATGACTCCGATTTTCTCCCGAATCTGGTTTGTGAACAGACAGAGACAGTTCGTCTTGCTGATCGCCGCCGTAAGCCGCCGCATCGCCTGACTCATCATGCGAGCTTGTAACCCAACGGTCGTATCGCCCATCTGGCCATCCAGCTCGTTTTTGGAAACAAGGGCAGCCACCGAATCAATTACGATGATGTCGATCGCACCAGAGCGAATGAGTGTTTCGGTAATATTGAGCGCGTCTTCCCCAGATTCCGGCTGTGAGACCATTAGTTTGTCCAAATCTACTCCGACCGTCCGCGCGTATCGAGGGTCAAGAGCATGTTCTACATCGATAAAGACCGCGTTACCCCCATTTCGCTGTGCCTCGGCAATCAAGCTTAGGCAAAGCGTGGTCTTTCCTGAAGACTCCGGACCATAGACCTCGCAAATACGGCCCCGCGGTAGTCCGCCAACTCCTAAAGCAAGGTCGAGAGCAATTGATCCCGACGAAATCGTCGAGATGTTCATATTCTTCGCCTCTCCTAGGCGAATCAGCGAGTTCTCGCCGAACTGTCGGTTGATGCTCGAAATCGCGAGATCGAGATCTCGATTTCCTGTCTTTTGACTCTCTTTAGCGGGTGGTTGTTTGGGCATTACTTTTCCTTTCTGCCCAAAAAGACCGTTCATCCCCCAAAAGGCAAGAAATATGTTCTTTTGTTCACCACTTTTACGCTCTTCGATCATATCCAACTGCAGCGATGCTTTGACTCAGCGGCTAAAGAGAGTTCCAACCAATAAGGAATGGTAGAGAAGTGGGACCACCTCATTTGGGACTGGAATGGAACCTTGCTCGCAGACACTGGAGTCTGTGTGTCCGTTTTGAACGAAATCATGGCCGAATACGGACTCCCGCCCATAACCGACGACCATTACCGGGCCACTTTCAACTTCCCCGTCGTGCAATTCTATCGTGAACTCGGCTTTCCTACCGAGCCGGGGCGCTTCGAAAAAACTTCTCATCAGTTCATCGCCCGATACAACGAAAGGTCCGTCGAGTGTCCCCTCCACGAAGGCTCAGAGGAGCTATTGAACCACCTTTTTGAACGAGGAGTCTCTCAATCCGTTCTCTCAGCAGCCCTTCAATCCTCTCTGGAGGAGTCTATTCGGGTCTACCGTTTGGAACACTGCTTTGAGCACCTGGTAGGGGCGACAGACATTTTTGCTCATGGAAAAGAGGAGAGGGGAGTCTCTTGGATCGAGTCCTCGGGCGTCGATCCTACACGCGCTCTTTTGATTGGAGACACTCTCCACGACCATGAAGTCGCCAATGCCATGGGAGTGAGCTGTCTTCTGGTTGCCCACGGGCATCACACTGCTGAGCGCCTCCGAGAATCAGGGTGTCCCGTCGTCGAAGGATTTGAGGAACTCGAGGCCTGGCTACTTTCATGACTGAAAGTAGGAGCTCGGAGAGCATTCTACGGCTCTCTAATGTGCGGATGTTTATTGCCTTCCGGGTTCTTTTTAACGCCCGGTTCTACTATCCCATCTTTACGATCCTGTTTCTGGATTTCGGGCTCACCCTCGAACAGTTTGCCATTCTCAACGCCGCCTGGGCCGCTACCATTATTATCGCAGAGGTTCCCTCGGGGGCTTTGGCAGACCGTTGGGGGAGGCGCCGGCTCGTTCGTATCGCAGGCTGTCTGATGGTCCTCGAAATGATCCTGATCTGCCTAGCTCCGATCGGGGCATCGCCATGGCTCTTTTGGATTTTTCTAGTGAACCGCATTTTGTCCGGAGCCGCTGAGGCTGCCGCCAGTGGTGCCGATGAAGCGCTCGCCTACGACACGCTCTCCGAACGGGGTAGGGAAGGGGAATGGCCGAGGGTCCTCGAGGCACTGATGAAGCTGCAAAGCGTAGGCTTTTTTATCGCCATGATCGTCGGCGCCGCGGTCTACGATCCCAACCTGGTTGGCAAAGTGGCCGGATGGTTCGGGTTCACGCGGGAATGGCAACAGGACGACACACTCCGTTGGCCCCTTTATCTGAATCTTCTCACCGCTTTCGGAGCGCTTTGGGCCGCCTTCCGAATGATAGAGCCAAAAACCCAAACAGATCACGATGACCCCTCGCTAGCGGCTCCGTGGAAAACGACCCTACAAACGGGACTGTGGATTCTTCGCTCACCCATTCCTTTCCTTCTCATTTTTGGAGGCCTCTTTTTCGACAGCGTTTCGCGGGTCTTCGTAACTCTGGTGAGCGAGTACTTCCGCCTGATTCAGATTCCGGAGGCCTATTACGGGATTATCGGAGCAGGGGTTGCTCTTCTCGGCCTCTTCCTACCGCGGGTGGCGAGGTTTATGGTCGAAAATTTCAGCGTTCTCACAAACACACTGCTACTAGGAGCGTGGTTGGCGGCGTCGCTCTTTGGTCTATCGTTTCTTCTACCGCAAGTTGGGCTGCTGTTTGCAGTGACCACGATGGTCTCAATGCGCTTCGCTGACTTTTTCCTTAGCCACTACCTAAACCGGGAAGTGGAGTCCCGGCATCGGGCCACAGTGCTTAGTTTTCGCGGGCTCGCCATGAATCTTGGCTACGGCGGTCTGTCTCTCCTCTACGGTTTTCTCATTGAAAGACTCAGGAGCGAAGGAGCATCAAGTGATGTAGCTTTCGGGGAAGCCCTCGAATTCTTTGCTCCTTGGTTCCTTAGCACCCTGGTGATTCTGTTGATCCTCGCAAAAATCAGGCTTCGGCGGGAATAGATTTTGAAGGAATCAGATGTTCGTGCTGTCGATCAGTAACATGATTCCTGTTGCTCGCCCAGCACCAGATCAGTCCAAAAAATAGACCCATCATATGTATTTCCGGTACTGGAACATTGTTTCTTCCCAAATCACCGCTGAAGATAGTTTGCACTGTCAGAAACTCGTAGGCGATTTTCAGGCCGAGGCCGCTAAGGGGGAGCCATTTGCGATATCCGTAGAACCCCATTGCAACCCGCACAAAGAGGACGGTATCGATCCCCGATAACCCGCGATACTCCCACATCTCGGGACGAGCCAGCCAAATTCCTATCCCAAGGATCGGCAACCCGACTACAATCCAGCCCCATACCCTCCAGCCTCCTTTTGCGAGAAACATGAGGCAGATCATGAATAGGCTCCAATCCCAGATCAGGTGACCAGTAGTCCAATGGAGAAAGTGCCCCGTCCAAAGCGTCCACCAATGTCCGTTGGCCAGCGCGAGAGCGTTCATCGACGCGAACCCCGGGAAAAGGGTCGCGAACCCGCCAAGGAGGATTGCTGGGAGGAGAAAAAGTCCGTAACGGGACCCGTTTCCTAAATCTATCATCCTAGTTTTCATCTCTTCTCCACCAAATGTCTGCTTCGTTAAGAGAAGATTCGAGAGGGTTCGGTGATTTGTTTACAACCGGTGAATCTATCGCCACCACATTCCGGCTTTCACAAGTGTCATCCGTGTCTCCGAACAATTGTGACCCAGCGACCTCCACGTAAGCACCAAACAAGAGTGGGAGCATAACCGTATCAATAGCTAACGAAATCGGGAGACCAATCAGCTTCTCATGCGTTTGTTGAGCCCCGGTAATGTCACTGTCCGAGATCAGCATGGACGTCTCACAACCGCACAAAGACAACGAAAGAAGAGGCGCTAAAGCTCGAATCGAAGATCTCGATAAATGAAAGCCTCGTGAATCTTCCTTGTTCATATTCTCGTTTGTTGCGGTCTCACGGGCGGGGCTCCCGATGTTTCCCTATCGCCATTCTTAGGAGATGGAGAGATTCGGAAATACCCCTTTTGCCCGCGAAACCTTACCTCATTTTCCTCTACCTGTTTCTCCCGTCCCAACTGTTTCGCCTTCTGGCCTCCAAAGCCTTCCTTCCCGACCAACCGGCCCCGACGAGAAGGCCTAGGAGGACCAAGGCTTCCCAGCCAAAGGCACCTCCACCTCCAATCCGCGGAGCAGACTGATTAAACATCGGTTTCTTCTCATCGACCCTCGTGGTTTGAGGACGAACCGGAGCATTCGAACCAGATGCAGGTGGTTGTATCCGAGCGGTCTGGGCGGCGGATTCCAGAGCCAACCTATCCCTATTTCGGCGCTCGATTCCATGACGGATGAATCCCTCATCAGAAAGAACGATCATCGAAGTCTCGTCGGTCACTAACTGGTATTCCACGCCTAGGTTTTCAATAGCATCCGATGCCTCCTCTCCCGGAAGACGGCCCAGATCCCGCTGCAGCTCCACTTCTTCAATCCGGCTCATGACCCACAGGCGTTCGAGTTCTGGGAAATCGATTTTCTTATCAGGAAACAATACCGTCGTGGAGTAGATTTTCTCTCCACCGGTTTGTCGGGTTTTCAGCTCAATCTCAGCCTCTCCCGGTTTCGCGTATCGGCCAAACAACGACAACTGCTGTCCACGAAACACGCGTCCGGTGAATTCCTCAGTGATTTCCGAAGCACCAATGCCTTTGAACTCCACTTCCACGTCCAGAAGGGACTCATAGGCGACTTTCTCCTTCGCGAGGAGAATTTGCCCGACAATGTCGTCCGCATTGGAAACCTGAGCCGAGAATCCATCTGATGCTTCGCAAAGAACCTTCATCAACGGCGCATTCGCGCTATTCCCCATGAGGAATCCAAAGAACCGCAGATCGACCGTCTTCATGAGCTCGTGGAACTTTGCCGGAGAAAGGATTCCCTGATTCGATACTCCGTCCGTCACAAGAATGAGATTGGTCGGGCGATCTGCGTCGACCTCCCTGAGGCCGGCCTTGAGGCCAGCGTAGAGATTGGTTCCCCCGGATGAGTTTAGATTGCGAACTTTCTCAATCAGAGAAAGGACGCCTTTCTCCGTGGCAGGCACCCACCCCCGCGTCAGCGAAGTCGCGTTATTGGAAAAGGTTACCACGAAAACACGGTCCTCGGGACGAAGTTCTCCCAAAGCCCGTTCCATTCCTCCAGCCAAAGTTGCAATCTTTCCGGACATACTCCCCGAGGTGTCGAGGACGAAGAGATAGTCGGCTCCATTCTTTATCGGCTCCAAATCGATTCCTGGCGTCAGCGTTAGCATGAAGTATCCCGGATCGTTTTCCGAACTACGGTAAGACAAAAGGTCCACGCGCCCCGGAAGATTATCGGCCAGTCGATAGTATACGATCAGATCCTGATTCAAGGTCCCACCGGCATCAGAGAATGACCACTCCCAGGTATTCTCGTCCAATTGGACCGGATCACCCGGAAAGCCCTTTACCCGAACTCCATCGAGTGGATATCCGGAATGGATCCGGACATTGGCGGAAAAGGATCGCTCTACGGCTTCGTTCCGTGTCCAAAACGATTCCGCCTGTTCGTCCGTTCCTCCTTCCTCAATTGGATAGAGGTAGCGCCCCATACCCGCATCGAGGGAAAGCGGCTGATAGTAAATGACCTCGATCCTCGTTTCTACGTTGGGTCGAACGGGAAAAACGCGAAACTCGAACCGTTGGTAGCTTTCCTTCGAAGCCATTCCGACATCGTTCCCCTTCGCCTTTTCTTCGCCATAGATTCGCTCAGCTTCCTCCCGCGGAATCACCTCTCCCTCTAACACCGTTTCACCCGAATGAATTACGACGGATGAAAGGCTTGCTGACTCCGGAACCGGAAAAGCGTACAGTGCTTCAACGTCATGAGGGTTCGGATTGGAGAACGTCTGTAAGATCGTGGTCTGCGCAAAGCCATCAGTGATTCGGACATCGACATGATGATCCAGCATGCGAACTCCCAGATCCGCACTGCCCGTAGGTGTTAGTATACCCGCTCCGTGGGAAATCGACCCCAACAGAAGGGTGGTAACGGCAAAAAGCCGTGCGATGAACTTGGAATGATTTTTCATGGACTACAGCTATTACACTGTCCATGCCACAAATCTTTCTGTTTTCATTAAACACTGATATTGCGCGGTATATAGAATCCAAAAATCTTTAGTAGCAAAAGATTTGGATTTTTACTGCAAATTTTGTATTCCTAAAATACAGAATTTGTATGCATTCTCGCCAACTTCTTACTATCCTCCCGTGCTTTTAAACCTTGGTTTTTGCAAATCCGTTTCTACCCGAACGTTCCGCGGCTGAATGCCGGATTCTCGGCACGATGGAAAGAAGTGCTCACTCTTGGGAGGAAAGGATAGCCGCTATTATCGAGGTCCTGGATCCTTTTGAAGCAGAGGTGGGCCGGCAAATCGCAGCCGACACGCTTCCTACCCGGTTCAAGGAGCCCGCCGCCTACTCTTGTTTATCCCGGCTCTATCACGAGACGATTGTAGACCTGGATAAAATCGTCGAGGCCGGGGGCACACAGTCCGCCGTCAATCGAAGAGTCTTTCGCAAGTTTTCGGAAAAATTCGCTCCTCGAAAAACGGTTATTTCCGCGGCGGAGGAGTCGGCTTGGCTCGAACCTGCCCATCTTTTCGCCTGCTTTTTTCAACTGCGGAGGGCATTCAATCAAATCGAACGTTCGGTGACCGGTCACGCGAAACCAGTTCAAGACCTACGAGGACGCATCTGGGAGTCTATTTTCACACGGGACATGAAGCGATTCCAGTTGTGGATGTTTCAAGCTGTCGGTCGATTTCCTACCCTCGTTCTCGGACCTTCGGGCTCGGGAAAAGAATTAGTCTCTCGAGCGATAGGCCAATCCCGCTTTCTGTCCTACGACTCGGGGAGCGCACTTTTTTCCAATGAGACCCAGCCCACCTTTTATCCCGTAAACCTGTCTGCTCTCTCACCAACCATTTTGGAGTCCGAACTATTCGGCCATGTGCGCGGTTCCTTCACTGGAGCCCATACCGACCGCAAAGGCCTGTTCGAGACCGCTGGAGACTCCGGGTGCGTATTCTTGGACGAGATCGGCGACGTCGGGCAGGACCTCCAGGTAAAGCTTCTCCGCCTCCTGCAATCGGGAGAATTTCAGAGAATCGGAGAGAGTCGCACCCAGTCCTTCGGCGGCAAAGTCATCGCAGCAACCAATCGTGATCTGGGAGCCGAAATGAAGGCAGGCCGCTTTCGGGAGGATCTCTTCTACCGACTGTGCGGAGACCAAGTGCGGACCCCCTCGCTTCACTCAATCCTCTTGGATGAACCGGACGATTTGGAGCGCTTTGTCTATTTCGTCTGCAGGAATCTGTTTGGCGAGTCGGCCTCCGCTACGGTAGCCCCAGAGATCAGCGAGAGCCTCCGGGATCAAATTCCCGATGGGTATGGATGGCCGGGAAACTTTCGAGAACTTGAGCAGGCAATTCGCAACATCGTGGTCACAGGCCGATATGAAATCGGGGATCCGTCAGAAGCACCTGAGATCACCCGCCTCTATCAAAGCGCGGAGATCCCACTCTCCGACTGGGTTGGGCTCTATGCCAGACGGGCCCGCGAAGTCCATCGCACTACGCGAAAAGCAGCCGATATTCTTGGAGTAGATCCCCGAACGCTACAAAAGCACTATAACTAACTGCAGCCTACTTTCGGTCGATCAACGCCGCCGCCTGGAGAACCGGCAAGGCGTGAAGGTGGTTGGTCAGGGAGACATCCCGATTATAACCTCCACCGTAAACAATGGCGGTCGGTATGCTCCACTCGAGCACTAGCTCGAGCACAAAGCGGTTTCTCTCTTCAATTTCAGTTACCGAAAGACCCATCTGCCCAAAGCGGTCCTCGCGGTGGATATCGGCTCCTGCTACCCAGAATACGAGATCCGGCTCGAAATCAAGGAGCACCTTGCGAAGCGATGGTTTTAGCAACTCCAGGTACCGTGGCCCGTCTGTCCAACGATCTACAGCGACGTCCATGTCACCGGAAATCTTTTTGGATGGAAAATTAGGTCCCACGTGGATCGAGTACGTAAACGTGCGACGATCATCACAAAAGATCTCGTGCGTTCCGTCTCCCTGATGAGCATCCGTATCGATCACCATGACCCACAAATCAGGCCGCTGTTTCCGCAAGCTACGAATTGCCACCGCAACGTCATTGAGAATACAGTATCCGGAGGCACGATTTTGCGCGGCATGATGCGTACCTCCTCCTAAATTCGCCGACAGTCCTTCCGTCAACGCCGCCTCTCCGGCCAGAACGGTTCCACCGACCTCAAGCGCACATCTCCGAAACAAAAGTGGATCCACTGGCAAGCCCATCTTCTTTGCCTCTGAAGACGTCCAGGTCCCCTGCCGGATTTTTGCCAAATACTCACTAGAGTGCACAAGCGACAACTCCTCTACAGATGCTGGACGTGCCTCTAGTACCTCCGCTTGCGGAACTCCGCTTTCGACCAGTCTCCGTCCCTCCGGAAACTTTTCCATTTGAAACGGATGGCCCAGTGGAAGTGGGAAAAAATAACCTTCGTGGGAGTATACCTTCAAAGAGCTCCTGTAATAGAGAAGCGAATCGCCGTGCGCAACTCGTCAGAGATGGCCAGCACGATCAACCGGCACTTTCTCGGGGATCGCCCCTCCATATGTCTGTTGACCTCCTCATTCATAACCTTGATCGTCAACCTTTTCGAAATGGACGTCGCAATCGTAACCGGTGCCGACAGTCGCTTCGGCGATGCGGCTTGTCGAACCCTACTAAAGATGGGTTTTCGCATCCACGCACTTGGGCAAAACCCTAACCCTTCCGCTTACGACGAACGCTATTACATCGCTCATCCGTGCGGACCTGGGAAACTGTCCGAACTGAAAAACGCGCTCGACGAGATCGTAAAAACTGAAACTAGAATTGACCTTCTTGTTGGACTAGGTGGTGCAGAACTGGTCGCGGGTTGGGAGAAACTCTCGCCAGAGCAACTGGTTCGCCGGATAAGTGCCTGCCTCACCGAACCTATGTTAGCGGCGTCAATCTGCCTTCCCGCCCTAATTCAAAGTAAAGGTTTTTTGATTCAGGCCCACCGGAGACCTGTAAATAAGGATCTCGTGGTTGCTGCTGGATACTGCGAAGACTTGGTGCGTAGAGCTTACGATGATCTCTTCTCACAGAACGCAGTTCATGGACTTAGGACAGCTCGCATCCTTTTCGCTGTTCCCGACGAGGACGTTGCAGGAGATGACGATACCTATCAAATCGCGGATGCAGTATCAGGCGCGTTTGAGACGATTCTCCGCCAAAAAGAAACCTGCGTCCTTCGGGAACTAGACATTACCCCACGTGGAGTAGGTCCGGTGACGAAACTTCCCAACCTAATTTCACGAGTCGACCCCTATCAGACCACGGTTTTGTCCGTTGAAGAGGAATCTGAGAAGGATTTAATTCTGATTCCAACTGAGAAGCCACGTCACTACGTGCAAATTGCCGAGGTAAAAGACATAACGGATGGCGAAGGGGAAAACGACGAGCGCTACCCAGAAGAAGAGATCGCGGAGTATTCAGAGTCCATTTCACAGAAGAAAACTTCTTCAAAAAAAGCCAAACGCCGGAGGCGACCCTCCCGAACCAGAACAAAGAACAAAGAGACCCTGGCCGAAAGGCCTGGAGAGGAAAAAACTCCAACGGAAAGATCCAGCGATAGCTTCTCACCAGAGAAAGCAGCCGAAGCGACAACAGTCGTTGACGACCAGAAAGCCAAGAAAAAGACGCGGAAACAAACGACAAAAAAGGTAGCCAGAAAGAAACCTACCCGCGCAAGAAAGGTTGCAAAACCAGAAGCCGATACCAAAGAAACATCTGACCCACCCTCATGAATCGCGTCTATATTAAGACCTACGGCTGCCAGATGAACGAACGTGACTCTGAAGCTGTTGCTGCGCTTCTGCGTGCGAGAGGCTATTCAATTGTCTATGAGGAGAATCAGGCAGACACTGTTTTACTAAACACCTGCAGTGTTCGGGATCAGGCGGAACAGAAGGCCATTGGAAAGGCGGGATATCTCCGCAGGAGAAAACGCCAGAACCCCAACTTTCTTTTGGGGATTATGGGGTGTATGGCCCAGAATCGAGGTAAAGAATTGCTCGACCGCCTTCCGGATTTGGATCTTGTTGTGGGAACGCAAAAGTTCCACCGGGTGCCCGATCATCTGGATCGACTCATTGAGAGTCTGGAGGGACAGGGCCCGAAGCCTACTACAATCATCGATCTGGATGAGGAAAAGGCATCTCAGAATGAGATCAAGCATCATGATTCCGAGAAAGATAAGGTTTCCGCCTTTGTCTCCATCATGCAGGGGTGCAACATGAGATGCAGCTTTTGCATTGTTCCCACCACGAGAGGCTCTGAGCGGGCTCGCCCGATAGATGATATCATTCAGGAGGTGGAAGAACTCGCGGCCGCAGGAACCAAGGAGGTTACCCTTCTCGGCCAAATCGTCACCAGCTACGGGCAAAGAGAATTTCCCAGAGTCGGTGGCAAGACTCCGTTCGTGCAGTTGCTGGAGCAAGTGAACGATATTCGGGGAATTGAGCGCATCCGGTTTACCTCGCCGCATCCGAGAGGTTTTCGCGAGGACTTAGTGCAAGCCTATCGCGATCTTCCGAAATTGTGTGAGTATGTTCACCTGCCCTTGCAAAGTGGCTCTGATCGCATTCTTAGGGCCATGAAACGGCCGTACACGGTAGAGAAGTACCGTGGGATCGTCGCTGCACTGCGGGGTGCGGTAAACGAAATGTACTTCTCCACCGATGTTATTGTAGGGTTTCCCGGAGAAACCGAAGAAGACTTTGAAGAAACCAGACGATTGTTTGAGGAGCTTCGCTTCGACATGGCGTTTATCTTCAAATACAGCCCTCGGACTGGAACTCCTGCTGCAGAAATGGAAGATCAGGTTCCTCAAGAGGAAAAAGAAAGGCGAAACCAGGTGCTTCTCGAAATTCTCGGGAGGCACTCGCTGGAGCGTAATCGAGCTCTCATCGGCAAAAAAATTGAGATTCTGGTAGAGGGACCCGCCCGGAAAGGGGAGGGGATGTTTGTCGGACGTACCCGTGGTTTCCGTAAAGTAGTCTTCCCGGGAAAGCCCAGGCAAGTGGGTGAGTTGGTATTTGTCGAAATCCAATCTGCCACAGTGAGTACCTTGTTTGGCGCACCCGTGCTCACGGGTGTCAACGAAACAGAAAGAGAACTTTCCATTCTATGAGTCTTGCAGTCGCCTCTGTCGTTGCAGGTGCTATCCTGCTGATCATCGGAATTTACCTTTGGACCTACTCAGAGAAGATGCGCCATCTTTTACAAAGGTTCCCTCGATCCAAACCAGCGACCTTTGTTCTTCTCGTTGCCGCATCTGCAATTGTTCTCGTCAACGTCAGCCAACTTGGTGAGGCAGATTTTGGAAAGTACAAGGAGATATTAATGGTCTTTTTCGCACTTTTGGCGGTGGGGGCATGGTTTACCGTTCCGGATTTTCTAGGTATCCGTGCTTTGTCCGTTTTAGGCCTCCTATTCGCTGGGCAACTCCTTTCAGCAGCTTATTTTGAGCCGTATGACACAAAGTTTTTCCTAGCTCTATTTGCCTACTTTGTCGTCGTTGTCTGCCTCTACCTCGCTGCTGCCCCTTATCGCGTAAGAGACTGGATCGACAAGATCAATGGAGCACCGAAGTTGCGTAGAATCGTCGCTCTGGTGGCCTCTGCCTATGGAGCTTTGCTCTGCTTGCTGGCGCTGACCTTTACTGGTTAAAACCTTCTATCGGAGGCGAACGCGAACCATGGAATCCAGCGAGACTCCCCTTCTTTTCATTCTGTCCGGGCCGGCAGGAAGCGGAAAGACTACTCTTTGCAACCGGCTTCTTGCAGAGTTTGACACGCTCGAACGGATCGTCACCGCAACGACTCGGGAAATGAGAGCAGGCGAGCTTGACGGTGAAGATTACTTCTTTTTCTCACAGGAGCAGTTCGAACAAAAGGTCGAGAACGATGAGTTGCTCGAATGGGCACTCGTCCATGGGCGAGCCTATGGAACTCCCAAAGCGGAGGTGGTCCGGCGGTTTCAAAATGCTCAAGACGTGTTGCTGAGTATCGACGTTCAGGGGATGCGGCAGGTTCTCGAAAAAGCGGAGTCCGTTGAATGGCTCCGCAATCGGGTGGTGACTATCTTTATTCAACCGCCGAGCCTTGATGAGCTCAGGACCCGCCTCAAAGCGCGAGGAACAGACTCCACGGAAGAAATTGAAAGAAGGATAGAGACCGCAAGGACTGAACTACAGTCAGCCAAAGAGTTTCACTACCTGCTCGAAACCAGTTCCAAGGATGAAGACTTTGATCGTGTCCGGGCTATATACCTTGCAGAAAAAATGAGGCCTCGCCGTTAAAGCTAAGCTCAAATATAAATTCTAGGCCTTGCCTGCAGGCTCGGTAACCTTGCTCTGAGTGCCATCTTCTTCGAGAGGAACTTGGCCTGATGGGGTAGGAGAGTTAGGTCCGCTCTTTTCTTTGAGAGACTGCCGTTCTCCTGGATTCTTGGTGTAATAGTAATCGTGGTAACTGTAATCGTAATAGTGTGAATAGTAATAGTTCGACATCTTCGCACTAATCGCATTCATCACCGCTCCAAAGACGGGTGTCTCGGATTCACTAAGGGTCCGAACCGCAGATTTAGCGGCCTTCTTCTTAACATCGTTAAACTTAAGAACAAACGCCACTCCATCAATCAACGGAAGCAAGCAGAGAGTATCACTCACAGCTCCAACGGGAGGTGAGTCTATGACAATCTTGTGATAAGAATGTCTCAGCTGGATTAGCAGCTGCTCAAATTCGACACTGTTCAGGACCTGCGTTGGGTTGTCGGGAGCCCTCTCTGTAGGCAAGATATCGCAGTTTGGTGCAACCTCTCTAATGATCACTTCGTCAAGAGACTTTTCTCCAAAGAAGAAATCGTACATTCCTGTCTTTGGCTTCAGGCCGAACGATTTCGCAACGTTGGGAAGGCGCATATCGCAATCAACAATCAGCGTTCTCTGTCCCTGTCCTGCAAAAGTAAGTGCGAGATTTGTTGCGATAAACGATTTGCCTTCCGCCGGAAGAGTGCTGGTAACCGCAATCACTTGGGCAAGTTTACCCTCATCGCTCAGCGAAATCGAAGAGTGGATTGTCCGGAAAGATTCTGTTACCTTACTGTCGAGATTGGTCAGAACTGCCCGGGCACGATCGGGAGAAGACAGCCGACGATCAATTTTGGGGACGATTCCCAATAGCGGAAGCCCCACAAGCTCCTCCACATCGTAGGCACTCTTAACGCGATTATCTAACAATGCTAGGACAAAAGCGAACCCGACACCCAATCCAAGGCCCCCAATGACTCCCAAAGCAAGATTGAGTAGGACGTTGGGAGAACTCGGTCTAAGAGGGATTGCAGCTCGATCAATAATCTCTGCTTGGGCCGTCTTCCAGCTGGTTTCTGCTTCCCGTGTCTGAAGTTGTGAAATGAGTTGCTGGTAACTTGCCTGAGCAACCTGAAATTCGCGCAGGATCGAGTTATAACCAGTGCGAACTTCCGCCAACCGAAGCATTTTATCCTCACTCCTCGCCAGAGCCTCTTGGGCTGAGACTAAGTTCAATTCAGCTTGTTCGTAAATCGCTCGGAAACCCGATTTCGAGATATCTACTGCAGCATCAAGCTCGATATCAATCTGCGCGAGATTCTCCGTTGCCTCAATCATTATAGGGTGTTTTTCGCGGTACCGTTTACCGAGGGTCGAGTAATTGATCATCGCGTTTGCCCGGCGAGAAAGGAGGTCATTGACAAGGGGAATCACCGAGATGAAGTCCAGCTCCCAAAGCGGCCGATCTTCTGCCTCAAACTCTTGGACTAAGTCCCACTGGATTTTTGCGTTCGCGTAAGCTGACTCTGCGGTATTTAGGCGACCTGTCAAAATTTCAAGTTCTCTCAGCGCTACATTTTCCCCTCGGTCTATTGAAACCGCGTCATTTTCCCGGCGGTACTGCGCCAACTGAGCCTCCAGATCATCAACGACAGATTGTTTTGCCTCAGCCTCTCTCCTCAAATTTTCAACCGCCTGAATCGTCAACTCCAAGCCTCGGTTGAGACTGAAAGCGACATATTCCTCGGCAAAGATGTTGGCGATATCCGCGGCTATTGCTGGGTCTGGGTGGGTATAAGACAGATACACATTGAGCGACAGCCTCGCCGGTGTTACATCACGGTTTCTACCCAGAATTTCGAGAGGCGTAAGAGGTCCTGAAAATGTGACGGTGTCCTCATAAGGGGCCATGAAAGCCTCTCGTTCAGGACCCGTAATTCTCTTGTTGACTGCTTCAATCAGTCTTCCGCTGTTTAGAAAATTTATCTCAGTGTTCAGATCCTCTGCAGATCGGATCTGACTTAGGTCAATATCGCCCGAGGTTCCCCCCATCGGGCCCGGGTCGTCTCTGTAGATTTCGATTAATGTTCCGGCAGTATATAGTTTGGTTTTCTTAAAGGTGTATAGGGAGACACCGGTCACCATTACCAAAAAAATGATTACAATATACCAAACCCGTTCCCGCAACAGCACCAAGTAATCGGCTAGATTCCTCTGGGTCTGACCCACCTCGTAACCGTAATCGCCATATCCTCCGTACCCCTCACCGTACGGCACCTTGTTTTCGTTCTTAGGCATTTTGGAGATTTTTCCTAAATCAAACGCTCTTCAACAAAGACGATGTCTCCGTCGCGAAGGATAAACACCTCAGAATCAGGATCACTAATCATGTCTGATGCGTTGATCACAAAGACTCTAGTCTCTTCATCGTCAATCTCCCGACGGATCTGCACAGAGCCTTTCCTCGCCAAGCGGGTGAAACCTCCAGCACGCGAAACCGCCTGTAGTAACGAAAGGTCCTCGTCGGGGGGAATACCGATTGCACCAGGATTTCTAACTTGCCCCAAAACCTGGACCTGCTCCAACTTGAACTGCGTCACCTGCAGATCCACCTGGGGATTTACCAGGAAGTCGCGGTTGTAAAGCTCAGTCACTTTTTCTCTGGCCTCGCCGACTGTAAGCCCCTGCACATTCACCCTCCCAATGAGGTGGAGAGTTATCGTTCCATCGGCCTCCACTCTTGAGTCTTTGTCCAAATCCTGCTGCTGAAACACTTGGATAGAAAGAATATCTGATGGCTGGATTTTATAGTTCGGAGGGGCCACTGGGACTCCACCTCGCACCGCCACGTCACCTGAAGACGGCGGATTGACTGGGACTCCTGTGCTTGAGGAAAGTGGGTCGTCTTGCGAGTATACGGTTCCGCAAACGATCGCTCCTGCCAAGAGAAAGAGATTCTTATTCGGTTTCATCGTGGGTGGCGCCGGTTATGCCAGCGCGATACCACCAAAACAAGTCTAGATCTCCCATGACTCTAATACCGGAGGCTTGCCCCTACTTGGAACAGGTTTTCGGTATAGCTCGCTGGGTTGAGATTAGAATCGTTGTCTCGATAAGTGTAAAATGCGTTTAGCGAAACCAGTGAATTGAAACGATAGCTACCACCAAGACGCACGAGATAAGTATCGTCCTCTCGGGAAGAAGTTTGATAGTCACTCACTGTATACGAACCGGTGATGTCGGTAGTGAGTTTCGGTGTGATCAGGTAGAAAAGTGTGCCTCGAACGCTAGTTCGCTCAACTGATTGTCCATCACCGCTTGTCGCAAAATCACGGTTGAGAACCAGGCGCGCAGTAGCTCGAGGAGAAACATCAAGATCAGAGCTGGAAATCAGGGTTAGTGTGCCCTCGCTGTCGTTGCTGCCATCAAACTCCCGTTCTTGATACCCGATCCTGGCGGTTGTCGAGAATTTTTCCGTCAACGCTCCAGTCAACCCCAAGTTGTAAAAGTAATCGTCAAAGTCCTGTCCGCTTTCTACGTCGGTTTGACGGTAACGAAATCCTACGGACGCATCCAGCTTCGGAGTTAGCTCATAGAACAGATCGACTGGAACCGCATAGATATCGCGATCGAGATTGTTTCCGCCGTCGTAGGTAATGTTGTCAAATCGGCCAGCCACACCGAGAGCAAACTTTTCTGAAAGCTCATACCTTATGTTGCCGTTAGCAAAGGCGGTCTGTTGCAAGACCAACGTCTGGACAGCGTTAACGTCATTCTCGTTCTGCTGCTTCTCGATGTATCCACCACTCACTCCTAGATTGTATCGAGGCCCACGAAATGCTGCGTTTCCAACAACATTCCAAAGCTCTGTATCGAAATCGCTGTTATCAGCATACCTCACGAAGCCATACATCGCGTTCAGGCTCGCATCGACATTGGTCAGACCCCTTCCAATCTCCAAGGCCAATCCTGGCTGCACGATGAACCGGACATCATCGAGTTCGTTGCTCGCATCGAGAGTCAGGTTGTCCGTGTAAGCTACGGATCCGTCGAGCTCGGCGAATAGATCCGCGTGGTCGCCTATCGAAAGAAGAGGCGATCCGAAAACTGTGGACAGTGGGGCGCAGAAAAGCCCAGCAGAGAGAAATAGATTTTTCATAGTAGTAGCAGGAAGAGACTTGAACGATGATTCCATCGACGAGCTCCGTCAAGTCCCTTCTAGGACTTGATCTATTCTAGTTTAGACTCAAAGTACCCGACCTTCTGCTTATGCCACCTTCGAAACAAAACTCTATTTTTGAGGCACCCGCACTCTTTGGATTCGGGAAACTCACTCGAGAGCCGAATCGTCCGGTCCAGTTGCGGATCCTCTGGTCGCGGGTCTTGACAGCACTCGTTCTGCTTTTGGCTGTAGCTTGGTTTGCGGGTGCAGGGGTTCTCTACCTTTTCTTCAAACACCGACACGGATTTGAAGCCGTCAGCTATCCAAAGATGCTGGTGTTGCCTTTCCGAATGGACGACCACCGCGTAGAGATGGGAGACTTTCACGTCAAAAGGGGGTTGGAGGCGGTTCAAGCGCAGGATCTCCGATCCGCTCTTCATTTGCTTCGCATCGGTATAGCGAGGTCCAAAGCCAATGCTGAAGGAAGAGTCGTGCTAGCCCAAATCTTTGAATCCGGATTGCAGAGACCCGATCTAGCAGCAGAGATTCTGGAAACGGGACTTCAGTATGCCGACGAAAACCCAGAGTTTCTCCAACCTTCCTATCTGCAACCACTTTTCCGCATTTTACTTCTCCATCAGTTTGATGATCGCATTAAAGAACTCTCCACCGAACTTCTTCCCAAACTTCCAGCCAACAGCCAAGAGGCGGCTTTGATCGCTTTCTCGACTATCCAGGCGAATATTTTTCGAGGAAACTACCAAGAGGCGGAGCGCCTCTTGGATGAATTTGGTCTTATTCAGAGCCCACAGGGCCAAATCCTTCTTGCGCAGATACGATGGAATCGCGGTCTTAGAGATCGTGCAATCGCGATACTCCACCGAGCTCTTCAACAAAATCCCGATAGAGATGATATTTTCAGTGCCCTTATGCGATTCTACCGCGAGGATGAGGAATGGGACCTCATTCTTCGTCACGCTACCATTCGGAGCATTCGGTTTCCCGAGAAGGTAGGCCCGCGGATTGACCAATTATATGCGCTGGAAGCAACTGAGGGCAAAGGAATGGTCCTGCCGCGAGTGGAAGAGATCGTCGCGGAGTTCCCGGCAAACGAAAGCGCGTTCCCTCTCGCTCAATTCGCCGCCGAAACCGGCCGCACGGATATTGCTCGGATTTCCTACGACCTTGCCCTCCAAGGCGATCTGGGCATCGCTCCCTTCACTCTCTTGCTCCAGGAATCATTGATTAGGGGAGGGGAATATGACGACGCACTTGCGTTTTCAGATCAACTTCGGGAAGAAAAACCAGAGTGGCTCAGTCGCTTGCAATCGCTTGAAGACGGTCTGCGCGCTCTAGCATTACACGGAGCGGGGAGAACTCTTGACGCACAGATTTTTGTGCGGGAATTCTTAAAATCTGACCAAATCCGCCCACAGACTCACATCGCCGTCGCGAGGATGTTTGACGAACTCGGTGCTCCAGATATTGCCAACGAGATCCTCACCGAGAGCTACCAGCGAAATCCCGCCGATCAGCCAGTCTTAGCGACCCTTGTTTTGAATGACATTACCATGGGGAAAAGTCGCGACTTTGTGGATCACCTCCGAGATCTGTTGAGGATGAGGGTTCCCAATCAGGAGGTTCTCACTGAGGCTTATCAAGAACTAGGAAGCGACCGACATCTCTTTCTTAGCGACAGGGAAACCCTCTTGCTTCGGATCGAAGAGCTCATCGTCAGTCCCTCTACAACGATCGGGTCTTAACGTCCCCCCTCATTCTGCTCGTCTTCGTCAGTCGGTAAAGCAACGGTGACTTCAGTAAAGATCACCCGCTTTTCGTCGACCTCTGTGATTCGGATACTCAGCGGGCCGTAGTGAATTTCTTCCCCCTTTTCCGGGATGCGTCCTAATTCAGAAGTAATCAAACCGGAAAATGTCGAAACGTCGTCTCTCTCCATCTCGACATCGAGCCGCTCCTCGAGGTCGTGAATGGGCGTCAGACCCGCAACCGTAAACTGGTTTACTCCGAGGTGAATTATCTCTTCATCCTCCATATCAAACTCGTCCTGAATTTCTCCCACCAACTCTTCCAAAATCCTCTCCAGCGTAACGACTCCAACTGCCCCACCAAACTCATCCACAACCAATGCCATGTGGACTTTAAGTCCCAAGAGTCTTTGGAGCGCCTCAAGAAGATCGTCTTTGAGGCCCAAGGTGGTGATCGGGCGACGAATCTTTCGCCAATCGATCTCGTGATCGGCTAACGGACTCCGAAAGACATCTTTAATGTGAATAATCCCGAGGCAATGATCCAGATCTCCCTCTACCAGCGGAAATCGGGTATGTCCTGCTTTCCTCGCTAGAGCTAGACTCTCTTTGGGGGACTCGTGCAAATCAATCCAGTGCACTTGGTTTCGCGGGAGGAGGACGTCAGAAACATCAAGCTCCGGCATCTGGATAGCTTTGTCGATAATCTTACGAACTAAGGGAGACAGGACGACATGATCCTCGCCCAACGCCCGCAGTTGCACCTCGATATCGAGAGGATTAAGGTCGTTGTCGAGGTTTAGCTGAAGGAGACCGTAGACTCTTTCTTTCAGCCTTCCAATCACCCAAAGAACTGGCCTAAGAAACAAAAGCGAAAGGGATACCACGCTTCCGCTCCGACTGAGCACCTTTTCTGGACTGCGAATCGCTATGGCTCGGGGTAGCAGTTCCGCTAGGACATAAAAGACGGCACCTGCCAGGAAACACCAGCAAAGGTAGATGAACCCGCCCAAAAACACGCCGAGCGACCCATAGAGAGAGAGCCAGATTGGTTTAGATGCTGTGAAGAAAGAACCGCTCCAAAACAAAATCAGCAGGACCCTTCCAAACCTCAAACCTCGCGCTGTTCTGTCCGGTTCTTTAACGAGCGCGCCAATTAATCGAGGCCGCGTGATACGGTCGTAAGTCTCAGGGGTGATGTGAGAATAACGGATTCTTACCAGTGAAAATTCCACAGCCACTAGCAACGCGTACACCAAGAGAATCGGCACGAGCATAGAGAGGCTAAGCGTCATCGTTGATTCCTCACCCAAGAGGTTAGCACTTCGAGGAATCTCCTATTCTCCATCATCGTGCCTGTCGATACTCTGATGTAGTCTCCCAATCCGTAGCCATCCAGAGGACGAACGATCACGCCTTCATCAAGAAAGTCTTCAAAACACTCTCGGGCAGAGTCCACCTTCACCAAGACGAAATTCGCATCACTTCGTCTGAAGGTGCACCCTATCTCTCGCATTTTCCCTTCAAAATAATCCAAACTTTCCAGATTTAACTGACGCGTCCTGCTCTGGTGTTCGTAATCGTCCAAAGCACCAATTGCCGCCTGCTGTGCACCGCTTCCCACATTGAACGGTTGCCTAACCCGCTGAAGGCTCGCAACGATTGAAGGCGTCGAATAGGCAAAACCAATCCGAAGCCCTGCAAGGCCATGAATTTTGGAAAAAGTTCTGACGCAGATGATTCGTCGGCCTTCCCGAATCAAAGGACGAAAGTCGACCGGATCCTCAAGATATTCCACGTAGGCCTCGTCATAGCAAAAGAGAACGTGCTCGGGTAGTCCTTCGACAAAATCCATGACTTGCCTCCTCGGAACCAAATCGCCTGTCGGGTTATTTGGATTGGCGAGGAATACTACCTTCGTGCGTTCATCGATATTATTAGCGAATCGGTCGAGATCATGAACGAGGTTCGGCATCTGAACGGCCCGGGCTTCTGCCTTTGCGTGCAAAGTTGCCAATCGATAGACGACAAAACCGTATTGCCCCATGACAGCATTCTCACCTGGTTGAAGATACGCAGTAGCGATCATTTCCAGAATCTCATTCGAACCATTTCCCGCCAGGATTTGGTTGGGGTCGAGATTGAATTTCTCTGCCAGTTTTTCTCTCAGCGAAAAGGCACCTCCGTCCGGGTATAGGTGCAACCCTCTCAAAGAACCTTTCAGTCGTTCAATGGCTAGGGGCGATGGACCCAGCGGATTCTCATTCGATGCCAATTTGACGATCTTCGAAGGATCCAGACCCTTCCTGAGCACGACCTCTTCAATCGGTAGACCCGGCTCATAGATGGGGCATGCAGCAATAGAAGGGTGAAGTAAATCGTCTTCGTTCACTTCGCTGCTTCTTTACCCACTCGGCCGAGGTAGTTGAGCAGCAGTATCTGCTTCCAAACTCGATAACGACCGTCTCCGGTGAGTTTACCCAGCTCCGGTCTCATTCCTCGAGGGAAGAGGATTCCCTTTTCCGTGCTCTCACGGTCAAGGACACCTTGCTCTTCGTTCAACTGGTCTATCAACTCTTCGGGGTCTTCGACAAACTTCCCGAGATCTTCTTTTGCCTGCTCCAGCTCCTTTCGGTGTATACCAAGAAGGGCCTTCGGACTTCCATTAAAAGGTTTCCGTAACACGTTCCATTCCTCAGGAAACACTCCGCCGTGAGGAAGCCAGGCATTGTCCGTGACCCAACGATTGTTCACAGAATAACTTGAATAAACGCAAAAGACGGCCGGGCGACCCGTCGCCCTTGGCGCAAATATCACTTGGAGCCGAATATTTCCGTCTTTGTTTAGGTAGAGAATAGAACCCATTTCAATCTCTCCGCTCAAATCAGCTGATAAACTACTCCGCACCTCGAAACCCAAAGAGTGAATCTCATCCTTGATACGAAGGTAATCCCGCGCTACGGGCCAGGTCACTTCCCGGTCAGTGGAACGATAGGAAGGATAAACCGGGATATTGCTCAAACTCAAAGCTCTTACGACCAACCAAGTGTAGACGCTCTCAATAAGGATCCACAGTAGAAGAAACGAGGGTGCCAAAGCCCAGTAGGGCCGGTCCGATTCAAACCAGAGCCTTGCAAGATAGGCCATTCCGAATCCAAAAAGAATCCAGCGTAACCACCTTGACAGGAGGACCAGGGAAAATGTTGGGATCTGGCGGACTCTTAACGTTACAGCGAGTAGAAGGCCTGCCAAGCCAACGACCAAAATGCCTACCACCGAATCAGTCATAACTCTCCGGTTTTAATCCAACCCTATGGTTGGTCTGAAACGGCATTTTCCTCAATTCAGCCGTAACGGCATTACCACACAAAGGAAGTTCTCCAGTGTTTTAAATACACCTGGGCTTAGCTCGTCTTTAAACTCTAGATACACTTCGTCCTGATCCACTGCTTTCAATGGATCGAGGAGAAACTGTGGATTGAAAGCGATTTGAACCTCTGGCCCTTCATACTTGATAGCCATTGACTCATGAGACTCTCCATACTCAGCGCTCCGACCGCTAATCTCCAAAAGATTTTCGGATATCTTCAGTTTCACGGAGTTACTCTTTTCGCTGATCACAAGCGCGGCTCGATGAACACATTCCTGCATCAATTCACGCTCAATCCGCACTCGGTGCTCGGTCTCCTTCGGTATCACCTGCTGATAGTCCGGGTAACGACCTTCCACGGTTTTTGAAACCAGATAGAGACTCTCAACTAAGCCGCTTTCCTTCGAGCTCTCGTTCAGCTCCACTTCAAAGGCCACTTGACGGTCGTTAAAAGTAATTTTGACCGACTCGCCCTGGCCAAGCAGCCGTTCCAGCTCGGCAACAGTCTTGGCAGGAAGAATCAAATGCCCTGCCTTACCATCGTCGACAGGAACATCGAATCCAACCATCGCCAGCCGCCTGCCGTCCGTTGCTACCATCGTTAGTTTGTCTCCGGCAAAATTGAAAAAGACTCCATTCAAGATGTAACGGGTCTCATCGGAAGATTGCGCGTAGGATACGCTCCTCAGCATAGAGAGGACCTCATCCTGCGGTAGCTGAAATTCGTGTTGGTCGTTGAAAGTCGGCAGGGGTGGAAACTCGTCTGCAGCAATCCCGAGAATTTGGTAGCTGGACCCTCCACTCTTGATCCTCGCCGATGGCTTAGAATCCGTTTCGACAAAAACCTCGAGGTTGGGAAGCTCCCGAAAAATGGAGGACAGTTTCCTAACCGGCAAAGTCATACCTCCCTCTTCCTCAATCTCCGCCTTTATCGAGCATCGAATAGCCAGATCTAGATTAGTGGTTTTGAAGGTGACCATCCCATCGGACGCTTCTACCAGAACGTTGCGTAGAATCGGCATAGTGGGCCGAGCACTCACGACATTGAGGACCTGATTGAGCCCATTGCTGAAATGGTCACGATTAACTTTGAATTTCATAATGAAGTGAGAGAAGTGCCGTTCTACCTAGTTTAGATGAAGAATAGGAGGAAAATAAAGAGTACAGTATTATTCTTATTATGGTCTGTGGATACTGTGGATAAAAACACAAATCGCTGCATGCCAATGCTCTAAACACCTTCTATTTCGCAACAATTCTGTTACGCCACGCCTGAATGGGATGGGAAAAATCTGAACAAGTCGACTTATTACAGAGCACCAACGGCCACTTCAACCGGATCTCCACAGTGTTGTTCACACAGGGCTTCGTCATTTCTTGAGGGTCTCCAAGTATTTCCAGAAGGAATCATGCTGCTCGAGCATCTGCTCTTCCGAAATGGGAAGCTTAAACCGATAGATGAAATCAGTCAGGGTATTTTTATGGAGGACGTAGTGGCAAAAGAGAGTACCTTCATGCCTCTCAAAATAGAGTCGGTACTCGCCCGCACGAAGTCGGTAAAGAGTCTTTCCGTTCCGATGGAATTTCCCGAGGGACTCGTTTAGCTCTTTAAGATTTTCGGCGGTGAGGGAGCTAATTTGCTCAACCAAGCCCATCTGAACGAATTTATCCAACCCGTCGAGCTGACGAATGCTTTGTTCGCTGAAGTTGACTTGGAACATAGGAAATTCTGAGAATGGCAGGATCGTTCGTTCTGGCAAACCGAAACCGTTGAGTTTCAATGCTTAGTGCCGGACCGTGTAGAAGCATAGGGTAGGTGGTGTTTCTTGAGTCTTGCGGGCAAAACACGGTTTCAACAGGCTTTTGGGAAAGGAGTTATTTCTAATGAAAGAAAAGACACTAGCATTTCTAACCCTCTTATTTGGGTTTACCACAAACCTTTTCAGCGACGTCGATTCTATGACGGGCGAGCGTCTCGAGGATCTTATTCGCGAACTGGCGGGAGATGAGGTTGTCGTCGGTAAAAATTGGATCGAGTTCGAGTTTCGTAACCTGCAGTTGGTGTGCATTTATGACGAACCACACAATCGCATGAGAATCATATCCCCGATCACGCGATATACAGAAGTAACTGAAAATGAGAAAGATAAGATGATGGAGTCTAACTTTCACAGTGCGCTGGATGCGCGGTATGCAGTGAGTGGAGGTGTCTTGTACGCAGCCTACATTCATCCGCTGCGTTCATTGGATTCGGATGATGTCCTATCCGCAGTCTATCAAGTTTACAGCTTACGGATCAGTTTTGGTTCAGAGTACAGCAGTGGCATCCTCACTTTCGGAGGGGATGGTGCTCCTGATGAAGAGGCGATATGATATTGAGAATCGCGAGCCATAGAGATTTATTCCAACGATTCTCTATTGGATGGATCCTAACTTTTGTGGTTTCAGTGGGCATCGTGGTTAGGGGTGCGGAGCCGGATTCACCGAAATCCCTTGGGTTTACGTTTCCCGATGAATGGGAGGAGAGGCAGGGAACCATGATGATCTTCCCGCAAAAGCACCAATACGGAAGAGATGCAACCGGCCTACGGGAGGAATTCGCAGCAATAGCAAGGGCGATTGCGGAAAATGAGCCGGTGACTGTATTTTGTTATTCCTCAGATGAAGAAGAGTGTCGGAGATTCATTGGAGAAACTCCTAATCTCACCATCCGAGTGGGTCCATTTTCAATCGATTGGGCGAGAGACACCGCTCCGATGGTTCTAAAAGGTCCTGGGGGCGAGCTAGCTTCGGCAGGGTTTCGGTTCAACGGCTGGGGCAGAAAATACCCGGGGTGGAGAGCAGACGTTCATTCCAGAGATAAAATTTCTAGGGAAATGGGGTGGCCGATCTTTCATTCGGATCTCGTGTTGGAAGGAGGATCCATCGAGATGGCTGGAGGTATCGGTATTGTGACCGAATCCAGCGTTCTCAATCCAAACCGAACGAATTGGTCTAAGGAGGATGTGGAAAATGAGCTGAAAGAGATGCTGAGCCTCGAAGAAATCATTTGGATCGAAAGTGGCTTAATGCCTGACCCTATTACTGATGGGCACGTGGACGGGTTGCTGAAGTTTGTTTCGGAAGACACTGTTTTACTCCACACAACTGACGATAGGTCGGATGTAAATTACCAGATTTGCCAGGACGCCAAGAAAACACTTTTGGCCCACAGTTTGGAGGTGGTTGAGGTACCACTGGCGGGTAACGTTGTGACGATGAATTTCTACATTGGTAGCGGAGGTTCGATCGCTTACGTTCCGGTTTCGGGAGAATCAGAAGAGGAAGAAACCGCACTCGAAATCGTCAGACAGTTTTTCGAGGTTGTTCCCTTGAAAGCAGTCGGTCTCGCTCAAGCTGGAGGTGGCATTCACTGCTACACTCAACCGATTCCACTTTAAAAGATACGAGTAACGGGCTCTTCGGCGGATGTTATCGGATACGGTCATACGAGCTAAAAATGTGACCAAGAAATTTGGCTCATTTACAGCACTGGAAGGCTTCGAGCTGGAGGTTGGTCGGGGAGATTGCGTTGGTTTGTTGGGTCCGAACGGAGCGGGAAAGTCTACCTTTATCGGGTGCCTTTATGGAGTGGTGAGACGGACGTCCGGCGAGCTCTTGGTTTTTGGACTCGATCCCGCCTCAGATGATCGTGCAATCAAACGGAGAATAGGGGTTGTTCCTCAGGAAAACGCTCTCGACGAGGGGCTTACGGTAGTGGAGAACATGCAGCTCTACGCGAGGTTTGAGGGCTTGGGGAGAGCGAACTCGACGAAGAGGATCGAGGAATTACTGGGCTACATGGCCTTGGACAAGAAACGGAATGCGGAAATTCGGACCCTCTCGGGTGGAATGAAGCGACGGCTCACTTTCGTTCGTGCCCTACTGTCTAACCCGGAACTACTAATCCTCGACGAGCCAACGACAGGTCTCGATCCCTCTGTCCGTCATTTGCTTTGGGATACGGTCGCGGACCTGCGAAAAGAAGGTAGGACAGTCCTGGTAACTACTCATTACATGCACGAAGCAGAAGCACTCTGCGACCGCATTGTGGTCATGAACAACGGGCGTTTCGTAGCCAACGGAAAACCGAGAGAACTGATTGATCGGGAAACACCCGGATACGTGGGTATTTTTCCGGGAGAGGGCGAGGCCACCCTGCGCCGTTTTGCAAATGCGGACTGGGAGATCTACCCTCAGGGCGAACAGTTCTGCGTCCGGGCACCCAGATTCGATGATTTAATTGAACTGCAGAAAGAAGTGGGTCTTGAGGCCCGCCAGCTCCGGCCGACTAACCTGGAAGACGTTTACCTGAAACTGACAGGTCGAGTATTGGAAGAGGATGACAATGGTTTCTGAGAGTTTGCGATTGGCATGGCAGGTGGTAGTCCGCAACTGGACGGTGTACCGCAAGGATTTTTTGGCCAATATTTCTCCTAGTATCGCGGACCCAGCCCTGATCCTTCTGGCTTTGGGATTTGGGTTGTCCCCATTCATAGGCGAAATCGATGGATTGAGCTATGCCGGGTATTTGGCTCCAGGCATGATCGCAACGATAGCCCTGTTCACCGCATTTTTTGAATGTAGCTATGGTTTCTACGTCACCTTGACATTCGAGTCGGTTTTCAAGGCCATGCTCACAACCCCCATCGGCGTCAACGAGGTGATCCTCGGTGAGTTTATTTGGGTGTTTATTCGTGCAGCTCTGATGGCCTTGGGGGTTTCCATTGTCTTGTTGGCTTTTGGATTGCTGCCCAATCCAGCGGCCTTGGTCTGGTGCCCGCTTCTTGCCGGACTGGTCTCTTTATCTTGCGGCGGGATCGGATTGATCGCTTCGTCTTTCGTTCGCAACATCAACCAGTTTCAAACCATATACTCCTTCCTAATCTCCCCGATCTTTTATCTTTCGGGGATATTCTTCCCGGTGTCTGGGATTCCCGTCCTTGAATACGTGGTCCAGTTTTCACCGTTTTATCATGGAGTGCGACTGATTCAGATGACGGTCTGGGGTAATGGAGTTTTTGTTACCTACCTTTGGCATGGCACCATCCTTTTGGCGTTCACACTCGTACTCGGAGCGGTCGCGTTTCACCGGATCCGAAAACGCCTGGTCCAGTAGAGGCGATGAGACGGCCAGAGGCTGACCGGATGAGTGGTAGTGCTTTTCCCTTCCCATAGCAACCGGCGTTCGCTTGATTGCTAGGATGAACTTTCTGCAACCAGGCGGATGGGTGATGGGTCTTTTTTATGGTGCTGCTGCGCTTGTGGTCTTGTATTTGTGGGCTTCGGATGTGCGTTCAAAAAGCCAGACCGGGTTTCCTGGCGCGACCCTCGCTCCGACCCGCACAGTATTGATCGCGGGTGCTGGAGGGTTAGTCATCACGCTTCTCGAGACTTGGGGCGAGAGTCTCCTCGGACTTACAGCAGAGCAGTCCGAATTGGCGGCAATCGCTATAGTCCCGCTCTTGGCAGCAGCTGTGATTGAAGAGTTGGTGTTCAGGGGTTACTTGGTGATCGACCAAAAGGGAAAAGCTTGGCTGGTCGGAAGTGTTGTTACCTTTTCATTTCTTTTCGCGGTCATCCACCCTTACCTGTGGACTTGGGAAGAGGGGAAGCTCTCGATTGAGTGGACGGCAAAAGGCGTTTTTAGCACCGCCGCCGTTTTCGCGAATAGTCTATGGTTTTATGTGGTTCGCTTTTCGTTTGGTAACAAGAGCCATTCGCTGCTCCCATGCTTCGTCGCTCATGCCGTTTCGAACGCCTCGGTTTGGGCGATAAAAGGATACCAGGGATTCTTGGTTTGGTAGGGAGACTCCTCTCGATCACTGTCTCACGGCGCCGAGTTTCCACCTCTCCCGCAGGGATGTCGCCGCGACCTTGAATTTCGAGTGAATCCCTGCCGGAAAAGCAGAAATTCAATTGATATCCCCGAGATAGAGATCGTTTTCTAGTTCCAGTTCTTTCTGGATCACTGAAACGGCATCTGTGGGAAGGAATCTGACCGAGGTGAGGGTCTTGAGGTCCAGCCATTCTATGCCGATCTGTTTGCGATCCGTTTCGGTGCCGGGAGAAGGCTCAGCGTCCTCGGGAATGGAACAGGAAAACACGGTTTCCACTTGATGGAAGTCGCGGTGGAATTTCGAGAAGTTGTGGTTTCTACCAATATACTCGCGGACGTACAGCAGTCTGCCCACGCGAACATCGAGGTTGATTTCCTCTCGGCACTCCCTAACGAGACCTTCCCGCATCGTTTCTCCGTGGATCTGACCTCCTCCGGGTAGGACGTAAAATATGCCGCTGCGATCACACATTTTAATCGCTAGCAACCGGTGGTTTCGGATGATAACCGCCCGGCAGGCATGGCGAATCCACTTCATTCCGTCTGTTTTGACTGTGCCTCAAGCTCCTCGATAAGCTTTTCCACGCCCTCCTTGATCTGCAACATGGCTTGCGGAGGGGAGACCAGCGGAATGTCGCTGACATCCCAAAACTCGACTCGATTGACAAAATCGGCGAACCGCTCGGTGAGCATGGGTTCATGCTCGTCTTTCTTCAGTGCGATGATGCGATCTGCCGCCGTGAAGTCGCTTTCGCTAAGGGGGGTCTTTGTCTTTGAGATGAATTCAGGGTCTACCTTGACAATTTTCAGACCATTCGCGGCATGGGGAGATAGGCCCTCCGGTGCTTCTTCTGGAATAATTCCCCTCGAAAAAGCCCTCCAATCGAGGCCTTTACGGTTAGCCAAATGGTTGAAGACGGATTCAGCGAATCGCGAGCGGTAGTAGTTGGCAGTGCAAATAAAGAGGACAGCAGGCATCGAAAGGTGGGTAAAAACTGGAGAAAACCACGAAGTTTTTAGAATAATAATAAAAATAAGTCTATTGTAGTTGCGATTTTGAAAATGCCGACTCCAGTTCGGTCACGTTTCACACAACCAATGTCAACTTCCAACTCAGAGACAATATCGATCGGTCAGCTCCTCGCTGACGCGGGACTGCGTCCTACTCGGCAGCGGAAAGTCGTTTACGAGGTAATTGACGAGGAGACGGACCACCCGACCGCGGAGCTGGTCCATGAGAGAGCGAAGAAAAAAATGGCAGGGGTCTCTCTAGCGACTGTCTACAACTGCCTTGAGTCCTTTGTGGCAGCAGGTCTTGTCCGCCAGCTCAATTTCCAGAGGCAGTCTTCCCGGTATTGCCCCCTGAATGAAGGCAGCCGGCACTTTGCGCACTTCCTCTGCCGCCGGACGGGGAACATCTTTGATGTCGTTCTCTCCGATAAAATCCGCGGCTTGATTGAAAAAGAACTCCCGGATGGCCTCCGTGCCGAGCATGTTGAGATCAGTGTCGCCGGGACCTCAGCGGAAGATAACCAACTTTCTCCACACACACCTGTTTCCAAGTAGAATAACCATGAGCCAACTTGAAATTAAAAACCTAAACGCCGGGATTGCGGACCAATCAATCCTCCGGGATTTCTCTCTTACCGTGCCCAAGGGGGAAGTGCATGCTTTAATGGGTCCTAACGGGACGGGAAAGAGTACCTTGGCAAAGGTTCTCGCCGGCCATGAGGACTACGAGGTGGAGAGTGGCTCCGTCTTGATGGACGGCGAAGAAATCCTCGGCGAAGAAATTGACGAGATTGCGAGAGCGGGACTTTTTCTAGCGTTCCAATACCCACTGGAGATCCCCGGTGTGTCCATTGCAAACTTCATCCGGGCAGCATTGCAGGCCCGGCAGGACGACGAAGATAAATTCGACGCTCCTGCCTACTACAAGAAGCTCTACGAGAAAATGGATCTCTTGGAGATTGATCGGAAGTTCTCATCTCGCTCGGTCAATGAGGGGTTCTCGGGTGGGGAAAAGAAACGATGTGAAATCCTCCAAATGTCCATGCTGGAGCCCTCTTACTGTGTGATGGACGAAACCGATAGTGGATTGGACATCGATGCCCTTAAAGTTGTCTCGAACGGAGTGAATTTGATGCGAGGGCCGGATCGAGGTATCTTGGTAATCACCCACTACCAGCGACTACTCGACTACATAGTGCCGGACAAGGTGCATGTCATGTATGGAGGAAAAATCGTCCGAACCGGCGATAAGGATCTAGCCGTCGAGCTCGAGAACAAGGGATACGAATGGGTTCGGGAAGAGCTGGCGGTTGCTGGCTGAGCTCAGCCGAACGAGACAAAATCTGGAACCGAATGGGAAAAAAGCAGCCATGAACGAAACCGAAGCAATCGATATAGATCGCGAGAAGGGGAACTTCCGCTACGACGTCGAGTATGAATACGACGCGGGGACGGGGCTTTCCGAGGAGACGATCGACTACATCTCCGAGGCGAAAGGCGAGGAGGCCTGGATCAATGAGTTCCGAAAGAAAGCCCTAAAGGTTTTCAACCGTCTCCCGATGCCGACCCACTGGGCGACTAAAGACCTGGAAAACATCGTTTTCGAGAACATCCGTTACTATCTTTCCCAGGGTCAGGTTCCCAGTCGGTCTTGGGAAGAAGTCCCCGATGAGGTGAAAGAGACGTTTGAGCGCCTCGGGATTCCAGAACAAGAGCGAAAGTTCCTCGCGGGTGTAGAGGCCCAATTCGACAGCGAGGCAGCCTACTCCCGTATGCAGGATTCCTTGGAGAAAGAAGGGGTGATCTTTGTAGGGTCGTCAGAAGGACTCGACAAGCATCCGGAGATTTTCAGGAAGTTTTTTGGAAAGGTCATCCCGACTAACGACAACAAATTTGCGGCGCTGAACAGTGCCGTCTTCAGCGGAGGTAGTTTTATTTACGTCCCTCCCGGCGTGAAACTAGAGCAGCCCCTTCAGGCTTATTTTCGGATCAACGCCGAAAGTTTCGGACAGTTCGAACGGACGCTGATCATCGCCGACGAAGGCGCAGAGGTAACTTACATGGAGGGCTGCACTGCACCTAAGTTCGAGACGAGCACTCTCCATAGCGCGGTGGTTGAGCTTGTTGCACTCAAAGGTGCGAAGATCCAATACATTACGGTTCAGAACTGGTCCAACAATGTCTTCAACCTGGTCACAAAGCGGGCATGGGCTGAAGAGGGAGCCGAAGTCAAGTGGATCGATTGTAACATCGGCTCGCGGCTGACCATGAAATATCCCGGCGTAGTCCTGAAGGGCAGAAAAGCCCGTGGTGAAGTCATTTCCATCGCATTGGCTAATGATGGCCAGCATCAGGACACTGGAGCGAAAATGGTTCACCAAGCGGATGAAACCAGCAGCAACATCATCTCCAAGAGCATATCTGTGGGAGAGGGTAGGGCGACCTACCGAGGGCTTGTGCAGATGCCGGAGCACCTCAAGGGCTGCAAGAACAACACCGAATGCGATGCGTTGTTGATCAACACGAACAGCCGGACCGACACCTATCCGGCGATCAATGTTCAAGGCGAAGGGAACTCTGTGCAGCATGAGGCAAGTGTTTCCAAGGTGAGCGCAGAGCAGATCTTTTACATGATGCAGCGAGGGTTGTCAGAAGGGGAGGCTATGAGCCTTGCGGTAAACGGATTTGTGAACGATCTCGTGCGCCAATTCCCGATGGAGTACAGCGTCGAATTGAAACGGTTAATCGATATGGAAATGGAGGGTTCGGTAGGATGAGCACAGGGAATACCATGGAAACAGTTCAAACCAACACGATGACAACTGCAGTCTCAGACCTAGCAATGGACGCGACCGGCCTTGATGATCAGGCCTCCTTCGAACGGCATCTTTCCGCCTCAACTCTGCCTACGGTGTGGAAGGATTGGAAAATCGAGTTTTGGAGAAAGTTTCAGGATCTTCCGATGCCGAAGAGTCGGGACGAGCATTGGCGTTTTTCCAAACGGATCGATTTCGAGCTTTCTTCTTACCAGCTGGCGGAGAAACCTTCTGAGGAGGTGGTTGCTGAGGCAGTCAAGCGCTCGAATGTCGTTGGTGCTCTTTCGGGAAGATTCATTTTTGTGGATAATTTCTTGGTACATCGCGACAATTTGGACGAGGAGACCCTGAGCCGAGGGGTGATTTTCCTCCCTCTTGAGGAAGCTTTCGAGAAACACCGCGACCTCGTAGAGCAATACCTTTTCCAAGAGTCGACAGATCTAGGATCCGAAAAATTTCACGCGCTTCACAACGCTTACTCGGAGACAGGGTACTTCCTTTATGTTCCCAAGAATGTTGAGATTGAAAAGCCATTTGTAGTCGACCACTGGCAGTCGGCACCCGGAACTGCGACTTTCCCCCACATCCTCGTCATCGGTGGAGAAAACAGCAGGTTCTCGGTCGTCGACGTTCATCAGTCTTTGTTCGATGACCGTGAGGGATTTGGCTGCTCGGTAGGGAATGTGTTTGCAGAATCGGGTGCACGGATCTTCCGCAAAACGGTTCAGAACTACAACGAGAAGTCAGTCGCTTTTCAGTTGGATACCAACAACGTGGATCGAGATACCTCGGTTCGTGGGATCAATCTGAATCTCGGAGGCCGGCGATCCCGCTTCGAAAACGAGGTGCGCATCAACGGGTCCGGGGCAGACGTGAAGCTCTACTCACTTACGATTGCAGAGAACGATCAGGAGTTCGACCAACGAACCCTGCAGATCCACAACGCGCCAAACGCTGTTTCGGACCTCCTCTACAAGAACGCGTTGATGGATCACAGCCGGACCATCTTTTCAGGTTTGATCAAGGTAGCAAAAGACGCGCAGCAGACAGACGCCTACCAAACCAACCGAAACCTCTTACTGAACGAGACGGCTCAAGCGAATTCGCTTCCGGGATTGGAAATCGAGGCGAATGATGTGAAGTGTAGTCACGGTGCAACTACGGGACAGCTGGATCGCGAAGAGCTGTTTTATTTTCTCCAGCGCGGGATTCCCAAGACCATAGCGCAGCAGCTTATGGTTTTCGGGTTTTTTGAAGAGGTCATTGAACAGTTTGAAAGCGCCGAAATGGAAGAGAATTTGAGGGAGCTGATCCGGGAGAAATTCGCAAAGAAGCAACTCCAGGCGGTTGCTTCGGCGTAGAGGGATTCCTGCAATGATCGAGGAGACTGACCGTATCCTTTCCCGTGACGTCAAAGCGACGTTGATTCCCCATGGCGAATCGATGGAGCTGCCGGAAGGATCCCGTGTAACAATCACCCATCGCTTGGGGGGTAATTATACAATCATGACTGAAAACGGGATGTTCCGAATTGGCGGTGAAGACGCCGACGCACTCGGAGAAGAGCCTGAAGTCACCGACTTTGGTTCTTCTGAGGCATCCGGCGAAGGTCCACCGGATGAGGAGGCGATCTGGTCACAGCTTAAAAAGGTATTCGATCCGGAAATACCAGTGAATATTGTAGACCTAGGGTTGGTTTACAGCATGGAAAGCCTCGAGCGCGATGACGGGGGTTACAAAGTAAACGTAGCGATGACTTTGACCGCTCCGGGCTGCGGAATGGGTCCTTCAATTGCCGAGGACGCCCGCAACAAAGTGGTTCAGGTGCCGGGAGTTGAAGAAGCGCAAGTGGATATCGTCTGGGATCCGCCCTGGAATCAGGACATGATCTCCGAGACTGGCAAGATGGAGCTGGGCCTGATTTAGAATTTCAGATCTCAAATTTGAAATCTGACTTCGACAATATGCCCCGCAAGGTTCGGAGCTTTTCCTTCACTCTCTTGTGCTACGGGATCTTCTTGGTGGCGATTGGGGTTGCTGGCTACCTGAATAATCCAACGAAAGCACAGACCGCACTTGCTACTGGGGGCTTCTTCGGAGGCATCCACATATTCTGGTCCTGGCTCTGGAAAAGAAAGTTCCGAGTGGCAAGGATCGGCGCGGGCGTAACCCTGATCATTGTCCTTGCCGCCTCGACATGGCGCTCATGGGTTTCCTGGCAGGCTTACCTGGGAGGGGACGAATCCAAAAAGTTCGTCGCCTTTCTCCTCACAGCAATGTTTCTAGGCACGCTGAGGGTATTCCTCCGCTACCTGACCCTCCCGAAAGTCTCCCCCAAAGCGTAAAGGACCGAAGAAAGTCGTTTCTTCCTTCCTACTGTTCTCGCTAATCCAGTGGGTGAACCCATTCGAGGCTCTCATACCGAGCAAACCCCCGGTCCAGCGAGGCCCAATGGCAGCCATGCTCGATTGCCAGCGCGGCATGATAGGCATCAGGCACTAGATTGCCCAGCGCTTCGTACTTCCGGCAAAGTGTGACGAATATTGGCCAGTGCGGATCACCCGGCGAAAGGATGTGAACCGTGGGGCGAGCACGGAAATCTTCGATGAAGTCGACCGCTTCTGGGAGTGGCGTTGGATTCTGGAATACCTTGGGGTGAGTCAGAATACGCAGCGTCCCACCAAGCACTAGCTCGCTGACGTCGACATCGTTTCCCCTGGCAAGTGCCTTCATGAGCTATTCATTGATTGGAAGGTGTTGATCGGCATCTTCCCGGTGAGCATGAACCAATGAATTTACGTCAAGAAGGAACATCACTCTTTCATCGATTCCAGTAGTGACGCCGAATGGTTGAGGTCGACGCCCGAACACATACCGGATCTGCGGAAAGTCCTGAGTGGACGAATTGGACTGGATTGCGCCCTATTTTTCGCTTGCGCCGCCAGACTGACTCACACGGCCTCATTGATAATTTCTGCAAGAGTGCAGCTACGGTCTGGTGCCAGCTTTTAATTAGTGATCAATCTTCTAAGCAATTACCACAGATATGGGAGCGATGAACCGGTGTATAGGCGGGGCATGCCTACGAGAGCGGGGATGACTCGTCATGAGTCGGTATCGGCGTGGAAGCCCAGTGGGCGTTTTTGGCTTTCCTCACCTGGCTGAAGGAGCGGTAGGAGTTTTTGGTAGATATCCCAGAGCGTTTGGTCGTGCTCCATGAGAGTTTTATCGATTTCGGCGAGCCTTTTGAGGATTTTCGCGTTGGTCATGAGCTGCTCCCGCATTTCGACGAAGGCACGAATCACATAAACGCTCATTGAAACCGCCTTCTCCGAATTTAGAATCGTAGAGGCCATCAAGGCACCGTGTTCAGTGAAGACACGTGGGGGCTTTCGTCTTCCCCCGCGTCCCTTTGATCTTCCAATTTGGAATATCAAATCCTCGAATTCTTGATCGGACAGAACAAAGGAAAACTCTTCGGGGAAGCGAGCTAGGTTTCGACCTACCGCCTTATTGAAGTTCCCAGTAGTGGCTCCATACAGTTTCGCCAGGCTGCTGTCCAGAACGACCGCTTGTCCACGTATCGTGTGGATAGGCAGTTTCTCGGTGCTCTTACTTCTGGCATTCATTGTTTGTCGGCTCGAGAGGCAGCATCGGCTAGTCGGTAGTTCAGGACGTCGGTGAACGGAACTTTTTTCCAAAGGAATTCAGTAGGTTTACTCATCGAATCCAGGATGCAATAAATAGTGATCAAAAATACACCATCAAATCGTCCCGGCTGGAGAGCAAGCCCGATTTCTACCGCGAGACCATTTCGAAGCGAAATGATATTGGTCCCAGAATTGCTCAGCCAGCCCTTCTCAATGCTCTACACTATCGAAGATAAGCCGCCTTGGCCGACCTCAATCGTGCTGGGTTTCCAGCAGTATTTGACCATGTTTGGTTCAACGGTTGCGATCCCGTTGTTGCTCCAGTCCCACTTGAGAGCTTCGAATGCGGAGTTGGCTTTGTTGATCAGCACGATGTTTCTGGTCAGTGGAATTTCCACGTTGTTGCAGACCACATTTGGCTCGCGTTTACCCATCGTCCAGGGGGGAACCTTTTCTTTTCTCGGTCCAGCCATTGCGATCTGCGGGATGGCGTCTTTGGCCGATGCGGGTTTCGAAGTGCGGATGCAGCACGTTCAGGGAGCCGTTATCGCAGGGGCCTTTTTTGAAATGCTGGTGGGTTTCGGCGGATTGATGGGACGTATTCTTAAATTTATTACGCCAGTCACGATTGCTCCGACAATTGCCTTGATCGGATTGGCACTGTTCAAATTCGGGGCACCCGTAGCGGGTGAGTATTGGGGGATTGGTGGACTGACGATTCTTCTTTTGATCCTGTTCAGCCAATATTTTAGAAAAGCTCACCCGCTTTTGAATCTCTTCCCGATTTTGTTGGGTTTGGTCAGTGCCTGGCTCGTGGCAACAATACTCAGTGTCGCTGGGATCTTTGAACTAGGCCATCCGGCTTACGTTAGTTTCGAAGCGGTAAAGGAAGCTCCTTGGGTTCAAGTGCCTAGTCCTTTTCAATGGGGGATGCCTATTTTTGGCGTGGCGGCAATCGTTGGCATGTTGTCCGGCTACATCGCCAGCATGATTGAATCGACAGGGGACTATTTTGCAGCCGCGCGGATGTCCGAAGCACCCACTCCAAACGCCAAAACCATAAACCGTGGAATTGGGTTTGAAGGGTTGGGGTGCTTGCTCGCTGGTATTTTCGGAACGGGGAACGGAACCACTTCGTATTCGGAGAACATCGGAGCGATCGGATTGACCCGCGTAGGGAGCCGCCGGGTGATTCAGGCCGCGGGGTTTTTAATGTTGGGTTTTGCGGTCTTTGGAAAGTTCGGAGCACTGTTCGTATCGATACCTAGCCCGGTGGTCGGAGGTATGTATTGCGTAATGTTTGCAATGGTCACGGGAGTCGGTTTATCGAATCTGCAGTTTGTTGACCTGAACTCTTCTCGAAACCTTTTTATCATTGGTTTTGCGTTGTTTTCCGGATTATCGTTACCGGAGTATGTTGGCGCTCATGGAGAGGCGATTTTGGGATTGTTTCCCGAATCACTACAGTGGTTTGCAGGAATCATCATTACGATCGGTAGCTCCGGAATGGCGGTCGGTGCCTTTCTTGCGCTAATCCTCGACAACACGATTCCCGGCACCGATGCCGAACGGGGAATTGAATCATTCTTATCTCAAACGAAACCCTCTAGCGATTCTTAATTATGGCTGAAATTGTAAAAGCAGGTCTCATTCAGGCTTCTTCGACCCACTCGGGAGAAGAGGATCCATCAATCATTCGCAGCGCGATGGTCGAAAAGCACGTCACGAAGATTGCCGAGGCGGCAGCGAAAGGTGTCCAGGTGCTCTGTCTACAGGAATTGTTTTATGGCCCGTACTTCTGTGCTGAGCAGGAAATTCGTTGGTATGACATTACCGAGAAGATTCCGGATGGACCGACGACACAATTGATGTGTGAACTGGCCGCGAAGCACAACATGGTGCTGATCGTCCCAATTTATGAGGTTGATGTGGAGGGCATCTACTACAACACCGCGTCAGTGATCGATGCCGATGGCACTTATCTAGGCAAGTATCGGAAAAACCATATTCCGCATTGCCACCCGGGTTTCTGGGAGAAGTTCTATTTCCGACCTGGCAATTTGGGCTACCCGGTGTTTCAGACCGCTGTCGGAACGATCGGTGTTTATATCTGCTATGACCGGCACTTCCCGGAAGGGGCGCGCGCTCTGGCACTCAATGGCGCCGAGATTGTCTTCAACCCTTCCGCAACAGTTGCAGGGTTGAGTGAATACCTCTGGAAACTGGAGCAACCCGCGCACTGTGTAGCCAACGGATACTTTCTAGGTGCAATTAACCGGGTCGGAACCGAAGCACCATGGGGAATTGGAGAATTCTACGGGCAATCCTATTTCTGCAACCCACGCGGACAGCTGATCGCAGAAGGATCCCGCGATCAGGATGAGTTGATCGTCGCGGACCTCGACCTTTCGGAGATTCGGGAAGTGCGGGATACCTGGCAGTTTTTCAGAGATCGTCGGCCGGAGTCTTACGGATCATTGGTTCAACCGTGATCGATAACTAGCTGCAATGATTTCGCTTCCTCCTTTTGACCATGTGCCCAAGCCCTACGAAGGGCCGGGTTACGACGAGGTCATGCATCTACGTCAGGCACACCTGACTCCGGCACTGGTTACCTACTATGAAAAGCCGGTCATGCTGGTCGAGGGGAAGATGCAATATCTCTACGACGAAAAAGGAAAGCGATACCTCGATGCTTTTGGTGGTATCGTCACCGTAAGCTGTGGCCATTCCCACCCAAAGATTAACGCGGCAGCGCAGGAGCAGATGGACACGCTCGTCCATAGCACAACCATTTACCTTCATCCCGAAGTGGCGCTTTATGGAAAAGCCTTGGCGGATAAACTGCCAGGCGACCTCTCCGTTTGTTATTTTGTGAACTCAGGTTCGGAGGCCAACGACCTTGCTTTGCTGATGGCGCGACTACACACGGGTAACTACGACCTTATTGCCTTGAGGAACTGCTATCACGGAGGCTCTCATTCTACGATGGGGCTTACCGCTCATGGAACCTGGAAGTTCAATACACCGCAAGGATTTGGTATCCACCACGCCCTAAATCCGGACCCTTATCGAGGGCCCTTTGCCGGTCATAATGATCAGGCGACAGATTACGCCAACGATGTGAAGGAGCTAATTGAGTTCTCGACTCCGGGAAGAGTTGCCGGGTACATAGCTGAATCCATTCAGGGAGTCGGCGGGGCGGTCGTATTTCCCGACGGCTACCTTCGGAAGACCTATGAAATCGTCCGCGCTCACGGAGGGGTTTGTATTTCGGATGAAGTCCAGGCTGGATTTGGGCGAACGGGATCTTACTATTGGGGCTTTGAGGAGCAGGGGGTTCAGCCAGACATAGTGGTTATGGCCAAGGGTATTGGAAACGGGTTTCCGCTGGCTGCAGTGGTGACCACACCGGAGATTGCCAAGTCCCTGACGACCCACATTCATTTCAACACCTTTGGGGGAAACCCGTTTATCTCCCGTATCGGTCGGGCCGTTCTCGAGGCAATCGACGAAGATGGTTTGCAGGAAAACAGTTTAGTTGTTGGAGGACACTTCATGGACCGCTTGACCGAATTGAAAGAGAAGCACTCCATCATCGGAGAAGTGCGAGGCCGAGGACTCATGCTCGGAATTGAATTGGTAGCCGACCGAAAGACGAAAGAACCAGCGACAGAAGCCTGTGTGGCTGCGTGGAATCGCTGTAAAGATGTGGGGCTCCTGCTAGGCAAAGGGGGACTTTTTGGAAACGTTCTGCGAATCAAACCACCCATGTGTCTTACGGTGGAAGATGCTGATTTTGCTGCGGACGTATTAGATGAAACACTACAAAAAATCTGAAACGAAAGATAAGAAATGAGCACACTGGAAACAACAGTAGATGGGCTGAAAATGAGCAATCCGTTCGTGATAGGGTCTGGCCCTCCCGGCACGAATGTTCGAGTGATCAAGCGCGCTTTCAAAGAAGGTTGGGGTGCGGTAATTGCAAAAACCGTAAGCTTGGATTGCTCTAAGGTAGTCAACGTAGGACCCCGCTACGCGAAGCTCCACTCCAGCGACGGAAAGGAAGTCATCGGCTGGGAGAACATTGAGCTGATCAGCGACCGACCCTTCGATAAGTGGCTGGATGAGTTTAAAGAAAGCAAAGATGCGTATCCCGATGGGGTCCTGATCGCTTCCATTATGGAGGAATACAATAAGGACGCTTGGTGCGAAATCGTGACCCGCTGTCAGGATGCAGGCGTGGACGCCTTTGAGTTGAACTTTTCCTGCCCGCATGGGTTACCGGAGCGGAAGATGGGGGCAGCAATGGGTCAGGACCCGGAGATTTTGGAGGAGGTCTGCACATGGGTAAACGAGGTCGCCACAATTCCGGTCTGGGCGAAGATGACCCCGAACATCACCCACATCGAAGATCCAACACGTGCGGCTCTTGCCGCGGGATGCGAAGGAGTGAGCGCAATCAACACCATCCGCTCGGTGATGGGAGTCGATTTGGAAACCCTTCGCCCCATGCCCACCGTGGAAGGGTATACAACGCCTGGAGGTTATTCTTCTCGGGCGGTGAAACCGATTGCTTTGCGGATGGTCATGGAAGTGGCGCAATTGATTCGACAGGAGTTCCCTGGTCGCACCCTGTCTGCTCTTGGTGGAGTGGAAACCGGTGAAGACGCTGCGGAATTCATCCTCATGGGTGGCGATACCGTTCAGGTGTGCACTGGCGTGATGAAGTTCGGCTATGGGCACGTGCAGAAGATGTGTGATGAGCTGTTGGCCTTCATGGAGACCAAGAACTTCGATACGCTCGATGACTTCAAGGGTCACGCTCTCGGTTACTTTACCACCCATGCAGAATTGGTGCGGATGCAGACGGAGCGTAAAGCTGCCGAAAAAGCGGCCAAAGAATCGATGGTGGTGAAAGACGGCGAGTGGGACGGCGATGATTTTGTGAAGCAGTCCAGCGAACTGGCGACAAACTAGCTCTCAAAAAAAGAGAAATAGACATGGCTCTTATCCAGGAACGAGTTGACTTAGCAAACGAGGGTAAGAACGACAAGGTGATCTGTCGCCTGAGGTCCGGATGGGTCGTCATAGGAGACGTTCAACCATTGAGAGGGTACTGCCTGCTTCTCTCAGACCCAGTGGTTCCAACGGTTAACGATTTGCCGATGGAAAAGAGAATCGAATTCTTGAAAGAGATGACGATCGTGGGTGAAGCCATCCAGAAAGTAGTCGGAGCAAAAAGAATGAACTATGAGATCCTTGGAAATGCTGAGCCCGAGCTACATGCTCACATTTTCCCTAGATTCGAAGATGAACCAGAGGAATTAAAAAGGATGCCGCCATTCTTCTATGATTGGAATACAGCACCGCCTTATTCAGAGCGTTTGCACGGGGACCTTAGGATATCGATTCAGGAAGAACTTTTAGCCTGTGCCCACAACCCCCTACAGTCAGGGCAGACAAATTGCTGCGTATGAGGCTCAAAGCAACGTCACTGAGACCTTGTCCCATCCTGATCAACGGCCACTGGTCTGTTCCAGAAACTCAGGAGACCAGCCCCGTTCATAACCCCTCGACTGGCGAGGTGATCGCCGAGGTGCCTCATTGTGGTGCGGATGTCGTCGATGCAGCCACCACTGCAGGGAAGGCGGCTTTCACGAATTGGTGGCAGACGCCACCGATTCAGCGAGTTCGGATTCTGATGCGCTATTGTGCACTCCTCGAAGAGAATTTCGAGGAGTCGGTTAATATGATCGTCGAGGAACATGGGAAAACCCGAACAGAAGCCCGTGGCGATCTGCGCCGGGGTATCGAGGTGGCAGAATATGCGTGCGGGATTACTGACATGCTGAAAGGTGAGGTGCTGGAGAACGTTGCATCTGGGATCGACTGCTCGATGGTGCGCCAACCGGTTGGGGTTTGCGTCGGCATCTGCCCATACAATTTCCCCGCACTGGTTCCCATGTGGATGTTCCCGATGGCTCTCGCTTGCGGGAATTGTTTCATCCTCAAACCCAGCGAAAAGGTTCCATTGACAGGGATTCGCCTGATTGAACTTTTGGAGGAGGCTGGTCTTCCACCCGGAGTTTTTTCGGTCGTTCATGGAGGTAAAGAGTGTGTAGACGCTCTCCTGACCCATCCGGATGTGGCGGCGATCTCGTTCGTCGGCAGCTCGCCGGTGGCTGAGTACATTCACAAGACCGGGACAGCAAACGGCAAAAGGGTGCAGGCAGCCGGTGGTGCTAAGAATTTTGTGGTCGTTATGCCTGACGCTGATCTCGGGAAGGCTGTCGAGGGATTGACTGACGCGGCCTTTGGGTGTTCGGGCCAAAGGTGCATGGCCGGATCCACGGCACTTACCGTCGGAGATGCTTCCGATCGTTTTATCCCGGCGATGGCCGATTCCGCCGCCGCTTTGCCCGTAGGACCTACCCACTTGTCACCATCTGCCAAACTAGGAGGAGTGATTACCCCAAGTCACCGTGATCGGATTGTATCGTTGATCGATTCTGCTGTTGACGAAGGGGGTGACCTGATCGTCGATGGGCGCAACGTTACTGTGGCCGATCATCCAGACGGTTTTTACCTGGGAGCCTCGGTTATTGACCGGGTTACTACCAAGATGACTATTTTTGAGGAGGAGGTGTTTGGCCCGGTCCTCAACGTGATGCGGATGAGCGATCTGGATGAGGCGTTGGATTTGGCTGGGAAAGTAGCTTTCGGAAACGGTGCTTGTATTTACACCCAAAGCGGACGGGCTGCCCGGGAGTTTCGGCACCGGGTGAAAGCGGGTATGGTTGGAATCAATGTAGGAGTGCCGGCCCCATTGGCCTATTTTCCTTTTTCCGGATGGGACTATTCCTTTTTTGGAGATCTCCATTTACAGGGACGTGAGTCAGTCCTGTTTTTCACGAGGGCGAAAGTTTACACGGAGCGTTGGTTTGCCCCTGGTGAGGGTGATATCTGGCACAAGGATTGATGGGGTGAATCGTGCGGGTTGGTGTGCATCGCGGAATCCGATCCATATCACTGGAAGGGTCTCCGGACATTGAGGACAATGTCCCTCCAGGGAAGGTTTACTTGAATGCAACTTGTTTGGCGACGGATCACAAAGTAGTAAGTTCTTTATCACAAGATTATGTCCCTACTCATCAAAAACGGCGAAGTTGTAACCGCAGAAAGACGATTTCTCTCCGATGTCTTTTGCGAAGGAGAAGAGATCACCAGAATTGGTGAGAATCTGGAAGTCGAGGCCGACGAGGTGATTGATGCCAGAGGAAAGTATGTCTTTCCCGGCTTTATCGATCCCCATGTCCACATCTACCTCCCCTTCATGGGAACGTATTCGAAGGACAACTACGAATCCGCCAGTAAAGCTGCCTTGATTGGGGGAACGACAACTTTGATTGAGATGTGCTGCCCTTCCCGGCTGGAAGAGCCTCTTGAAGCATTCCATCTTTGGAATTCGAAAGCAGAGGGTGTTTCTGCCTGTGATTACACTTTCCATATGGGCGTCACACGGTTCGATGAGACGGCAGAGGCCCAATTGCGGACTATTGTATCCGATTTTGGCATTACCTCTTTTAAGGTTTTCCTTGCCTACAAAGGTGCGTTTGGGATCGACGACTGGGAGCTTTATTCCACGTTGCGATTGGCGAAGGAATTGGGGGTGGTCGTTACGGCTCACTGCGAGAACGCAGACTTAGTGTCCGAGACTCAGAAGAAGCTGGTCTCCGAGGGGAAGACTGGGCCCGAATGGCACGAACCGTCCCGACCAATTGCGGTGGAGGCAGAGGGCTGCCACCATCTGATGACCTTTGCTGAGTTGACTGGTGCCGAGGTATACGTCGTGCACACGTCTTGTATCCCTGCTGTTGAGGCGATACTAGCTGCAAGAGGCCGAGGGGTGAAGGCTGGGATAGAGACGGTCATACCCTATTTGGTCCTGGACAAAACCTATGCAGAGTTACCCGACTTCGAAGGGGCAAAATATGTGATGTCTCCACCTTTGCGGGCAAAAGAACATCAAGACTTTCTCTGGGATAAGTTAGCTGACGGCACGGTGGATACCGTTGGAACCGATCACGCACCTTTCGACTTCGAGACGCAGAAACATATGGGTCACCCTAATCCGGAGAAGGCCGTGACTGCGGATTTTCAGCTGCGGGGTGAGGGCGCGGATTTTACCCTGATTCCGAATGGGATACCCAGTATCGAAGACCGTGTGAACCTGCTCTATACCTACGGCGTTGTCTCGGGTCGAATTGATCTCCAACGATTTGTTGCGGTTGCCTCCACGAATGCAGCGAAGCAATTCGGTCTCTTTCCCCGTAAGGGAGCTCTAGAGATCGGATCTGATGCAGATATCGTTGTCTACGATCCGAATTACGAAGGTAAAATCTCCGCTGCGACCCATTCGATGAACACGGACTATTCTGGATTCGAAGGTATGCCGATCAAAGGAAGGCCTTCTGTCGTGACGGTAAGGGGCGGAGTCTGCGTGAGAGATGGTTCTTTCGTTGGTCGAATGGGCCGCGGGAAGTTGCTGAAGCGCGGGTAGGATCGGTGTTCTGAACAGGATATTCTTTTTGCTTACGGACCGCGGACTTGTAGGATAAACCTCATGAGTCAGTTTTTACAGTTCTTCCGAGAATGGATATCTTTCATTCGTCGGAGGAAGGACTGGAAAAAGTCGCTTCGGACTGAAAGAGTTCGGGGCAGCCAGGGGGCCGGCGGC